>JBLHIB010000083.1:0-15639 GCA_047615865.1 Gammaproteobacteria bacterium | reverse complement strand
CTACAGGTAGCCCTATTCATGAAACCAGAAGCGTAGTATGGGATGACAATCCTTGGTCGGCACAGGTCAATAAGAAAACTTTATTCGCAGGCGATGCGGCCAAGAAGTTTGAGCTCGTCTCAGAAAATCCACAATGGCATTTTGATACAGATATCTTTCCCGACTCAAAATACATGGTAGATTTGGCCGTTGAGCAGTATGAGAAGGGTCATTTCGAAGATGTTGCGTATTTTGAGCCCTTCTATTTGAAAGATTTCATAGCTGGGAAACCTAAAGATTTGTTGAAGCGAAAATGAATTTCAATAAGTACATATTGATATTGATTGTTAGCGTTGTCACCGTTGGCGCCGATGGCTGCAAGAAAACGAACGATCAAGTTCCATTGGTCCCTGTTGATTTTTATCTCAACGTCAACGAACCACAATCCTTCGATTTGTCCTCTGTAACTGGATGGATGTATGTGACAGGTGGATCTGAGGGGATAATAATCTATCGCAACAACATAGATGAATTTTCGGCCTTCGACAGGCATGCACCAATAAACATTGAAGAAGAATGTCAGGTGAAGGTCAATGACGACAACATCACGATCCAAGACCCATGCTCGAATTCCCGATGGTTAATCATTGATGGATCATTGATAGAGGGTCCAGCGATTCAAAGTCTTGAATCGTACAGCGCAGTTTTTGTTGATCCGATCTTGCACGTTTTCAATTAAAGAAAACAGTTATTAAAACATAAAAAAAGCCGATAGGAAAATCCCATCGGCTTTTTTGTATCCTAAACTGTTAGGATCAATATCTGTAAGCCTCACCCTTGTATGGACCTGCTTGAGGCACACCAATGTAGTCAGCTTGTTCTTGTGAAAGAACCTCCAAATCAACACCAACCTTCGCAAGGTGCAAACGAGCAACCTTCTCATCAAGGTACTTAGGAAGTGTATAAACTTGATTTTCGTAGTTATCAGAGTTCTGCCAAAGCTCAATCTGCGCCAAAGTTTGGTTCGAGAACGAGTTTGACATTACAAATGATGGGTGACCCATTGCACAACCAAGGTTTACAAGACGACCTTCAGCAAGAAGGATGATCTCATTTCCATTGATATTGTACATATCCACTTGAGGCTTAATTTCTGATTTAGAAGCACCATACTTGCCGTTCAACCATTCAACATCGATCTCATTGTCGAAGTGCCCGATATTACAAACAATAGCTTTGTCCTTCATAAGTTCGAAGTGCTTTCCAGTGATAATATCTTTGTTACCAGTAGCGGTTACAATTATATCTGCTTCGGGAACTGCGTCGATCATTTTCTTTACTTCGAATCCTTCCATTGCAGCTTGAAGCGCACAAATAGGATCAATCTCAGTAACAATCACTCGACAGCCAGCGTTACGCAAAGACTCAGCCGAACCTTTACCAACATCTCCAAAACCACCTACAACAGCAACTTTACCAGCAAGCATTACATCGGTGGCCCGACGAATCGCATCAACCAATGACTCACGGCAACCGTACTTGTTGTCAAACTTCGACTTCGTAACTGAATCATTCACGTTGATAGCAGGCATAATTAGCGTGCCATTCTTCTCACGATCATATAGACGAAGAACACCAGTAGTAGTTTCTTCAGAAATACCTTTGATACCAGCAGCCATCTCAGGATTGTTGTCCAAAACAATGTTGGTCAAGTCACCACCATCATCCAAGATAAGGTTTAGAGGCTGCTTGTCATCACCAAACAACAATGTTTGATCGATACACCACTCATACTCCTCTTCAGTAAGACCTTTCCATGCAAATACAGGAATTCCAGCAGCAGCCATTGCGGCAGCAGCATGATCTTGTGTAGAAAAGATATTGCAAGAAGACCATCTTACATCGGCACCTAGCTCAACCAAAGTCTCAATAAGAACTGCAGTCTGAATAGTCATGTGCAAACATCCGGCGATTCTAGCTCCTTTCAATGGTTGAGAGGCTCTATACTCATCACGGATCGCCATTAAACCTGGCATTTCAGCTTCGGCAAGTTTGATTTCTTTTCGTCCCCAATCTGCGAGACTAATGTCTTTTACTTTGTAATCAGTTGATGTCATTGTGGCTGTGCTCATAAAAAATGTTTTTTTTACACCGATTCTAATATCGGATTTGCTTAATTCTAAGGAATTTGCTCCTTTGACGCTGCAAAATTACCATTTTCTCTTTGACAAGACAACAATTCAGCCTACGATAAGTTTACCTTTGTTCACATGTCATTTATCGGTGAAATACCTACAGGCTCTGCAACACGGCTATTCTTATGGCAAGTAGAGGAGAATCCGGACCACCCAAAATATGCTAAAATTGCCAGTACATTCCGCGGAAAGTCGCTAAAACGACGCACTGAGGAGCTCGGAGGAACGCTACTTTTGGAACATTTGGGCATTAAAAACGACATTAGCTACCTAGAAAACGGTAAACCTGTCGTTGACGACGGATATATTTCAATATCTCACACAGAGGACTTGGTGGGCGTTGTTTTCAGTACATCTCCTGTCGGACTGGACATTCAACGTCCAACACCCAAATTATTCAATATCAAGGAAAAATTTTGCAACGAACGCGAACTTAAGATGTGGGGCGAATCGTTGGATCAACTGACCTTAATATGGTCGGCCAAAGAAGCTGTATTCAAACTATTCGGCGAGAATTTAGCTTTTGCCGAAGAGATTGATGTTCACTTTGGGGACAAGGACAATGAATTCTACGCCAAGGTTCGTGGGGGAGAAGAATCATTCACTCTGCATCATTTGATGTTTAAGGAAAAGAAAGTGGTCTGGGTTTCTACATAAGTGAGTTTCCAAACGGCATTTAATCCAACAAAAAAAGGGGCATAGGCCCCAATATTTTGAATTCCAGCATGCGCTAAGCGCATAAAATGGATTAATGTACGATACCCTTGTGTCGTCTTTCTGTAGAAACTGAAAGCTTCTTACGTCCTTTTCTACGACGGCTATTCAATACGTTACGACCGTTGGATGTAGCCATTCTGCTGCGGAAACCGTGCTTATTTCTTCGCTTTCTTACTGACGGTGAAAATGTTCTCTTACTCATACCTCTAATTTTACCCTCTCAAAAGGGAGCGCAAAGATAATTGCTTTTAACAAAAGTACAAAGAAAAAACACCTCTTCTCGGATATTTCCTCTTTCTGACGAGCATTGGCGGCGTGTTTACCGGTCCAGTATCTGGCATTTTCACTCCAGTTCCCTTTTGGTTAACATCACGCTATATTCTTCACATATGTTCACGAAATGAGTGACCTTGACTTGACTTAGTTTCTTACTTTTGCAGTCAATTATACTACATGGCTCGCAGGGGAAAGAAAGAATTCGATCAGGACGCACCAAAAGGCACCTACAAAGCATCGAAACGTATACTTAGTTACATGGCACCATACAAGTGGCGCTATTTTCTGGGCTTGTTTTTCCTACTCTTGACCAGTTTGGTATTCTTGTCATTTACCCAACTCACTCGCTACTTGGTTGATTCAACGACCCAGTTAGGCGAACTGAATTACGAGATTCCGTTCGACATGAGCATGACCACCATTGGTTTGGTTCTATTTGCTATTTTGGTTCTGCAAGGGTTCTTTTCATTTTTCAGGGTTTACCTCTTCTCCTATGTCACAGAGCACAGTTTGGCCGATTTCAGATCAGATGCCTACAATAGTTTGATTACGCTTCCAATGACCTTCTATACTCAAAAAAGCGTTGGTGAATTAAGCAGTAGAATGGCCTCTGACATTTCTCAAATTCAAGAAGTCCTCAATACTACCCTAGCCGAACTATTGCGTCAGGCCATGTTAATCGTGGGTGGTTTGATTTTACTTTTCTATACCTCGACAAAGCTGACTTTCATGATGCTTGGGGTCGTTCCAGTCATTGCAATTGCAGCTGTTTATTTCGGTCGCTACATCCGTTCACTTTCTAGAAGTGTTCAGGATGAAGTAGCAAGATCAACGCATATCGTCGAAGAATCTCTCTCGGGAATAGTCAATGTGAAGTCATTTACCAACGAGGCATTTGAGGCCTTACGTTTTAAGAAGAGTGTTCAAAACATCAAACAATTTGCCATACGCTCAGGTGTATGGAGGGGGCTTTTGGCTTCTTTCATTATCGTGTGCATCTTCGGAACTATCGTAGGAGTGCTCTGGTACGCCGTGCACTTGATAGACATCAATGAGCTTACCCCAGGAGAAATGATTCAGTTCATGCTATTGGCGATGACGATAGGAATATCGATTGGTGGATTGGCCGAATTGTATGGCGGTCTGCAAAAGGGCTTTGGCTCAGTCGAGCGTGTCTTAGAGCTTATTGACGAAACTCCGGAACAAATCCGCATTGAACAATCGCCTGCAGTTCTCAATATTGATGGTGCGGTAGAGTTCAAAAACATTAAATTCCGCTATCCCAACAGGCCTGATGTGCAGGTATTGGACGACGTATCTTTCAAGGTCAACCCTGGCGAGCAAGTAGCCATAGTCGGACCAAGTGGAGCAGGAAAATCGACCATAACAGCACTGATCCTGCGTTTCTACGACGCAGACAGTGGGACTTTCTCGATCGATGGCAAAGCAGCTCAGGAATATGATTTGCGTGAGCTAAGACAGCAAATGGCTATCGTTCCCCAAGAGGTATTGCTTTTTGGCGGCTCAATTCGAGAGAACATAGCCTACGGCAAATTGGATGCCAGCGATGAAGAAATTCATGAGGCAGCGAAAAAAGCCAATGCCCATGACTTCGTTACCAAATTCCCAGATGGCTATGAAACTTTAGTCGGTGAGCGCGGTGTTCAGCTTTCTGGCGGTCAACGTCAGCGTGTAGCTATTGCACGAGCAATTCTTAAAAACCCTAAAATCCTTTTATTGGATGAAGCTACGAGTTCATTGGATTCAGAATCTGAACGACTTGTTCAAGAGGCTTTGGATAATTTGATGAAGGGGCGGACTTCAATTGTCATTGCTCACCGCTTGAGCACCATTCGAAAAGCGAATAAAATCTTGGTTATTGAAGATGGTAAGTTACGCGAAGAGGGAACGCATGATGAATTGATTGCTCTAGAAAACGGTCTATACAAGCACCTCAGCGGATTGCAGTTCAGTTAACTGCTTAGAACCTCAACCAATTTATACTCCTAAAGCCAGATCACTCGGTTAAGCAAGGTTCTCCCAACACTTTGTCTATATTTGCCCCTCATTTGCGAATTATGGCTGGAAAGAAAGCTCTGATCACTGGGATCACTGGACAAGACGGCGCCTATTTGGCGGAATTACTACTCGAAAAAGGATATGATGTTCATGGCTTGAAGCGACGTAGTTCACTGTTCAATACGGATCGTGTAGATCACCTATATAAGGATCAGCACGAGAAGGACGTCAAATTCAAAATGCATTATGGTGATCTCACCGATAGTACCAACCTTATACGTTTGGTAAAGGAAATTGAGCCTGACGAGATTTACAACCTTGCGGCAATGAGTCACGTTGCAGTTTCGTTTGAAACTCCAGAGTACACTGCCAATGCCGATGGAATTGGAGCGCTGCGTATCCTTGAAGCGATTCGTATTCTTGGCCTCGGAGGGAAAACCCGTTTTTACCAGGCCTCTACTTCTGAACTTTACGGTTTGGTGCAGGAAACTCCGCAAAAAGAGACTACACCTTTCTACCCTCGCAGCCCTTATGCGGTCGCCAAGCTCTATGCTTTTTGGATCACTAAGAACTATCGAGAAGCTTATGGCTTTTATGCTTGTAATGGCATCTTGTTCAACCACGAGAGCCCGATTCGAGGAGAAACTTTTGTTACGCGAAAGATCACACGATCTGCTGCCAAAATTAGCCTTGGACTAGAGAAGAAGTTATACCTCGGAAACATGGATGCCAAGAGAGATTGGGGTCATGCCAAGGATTATGTAGAAGGCATGTGGCGGATGTTGCAGCAAGATGTAGCCGACGATTACGTGCTTGCTACTGGATCAACAACATCGGTACGCGATTTTGTCAATATGGCATTCGCTGAAGTGGGAATAACACTTCGATGGGAAGGTGAAGGTGTGGATGAAAAAGGAATCGACGCGAAATCAGGCGACATTATTGTTGAAGTAGATCCACGGTATTTCCGTCCTACTGAAGTCGACTTGCTCGTAGGCGATCCTTCAAGAGCTCAGAACGAGTTGGGATGGAAGCACAATTACACGGTACAGGAGCTTGTCGTTGAGATGGTGAAGCACGATGTGGAACTGTTCAAGCGCGATAAGTACTTGATGGACGGCGGACACAAAATCATGCGTTACCACGAGTAAATCACTGCTCTCGGCTGATCATTAAAGTCTGCGTTTTTCTTATTTCAGCATCCCCGACAGCCAAGGTGTAATACCCTGGACCTAATTGCGATACGTTTACATCAAAACTTGAATAGCCTTCGCTCAAGGTGAATTCTGCAGACTCAAAACAGATCCGTCCGACATTGTCATAAATCTGCACGAGGACAGCCTTGGCGCTTTCCGACAGAACAGACACATGAATCTGATCGCTTGCTGGATTCGGCTGAATGGGCAACAGTTCAAAATCACTTGTTGTGGTTGAAACATTACATTTCGAGTTATTCCATGGAGTTAAATCGGGTGTGACTTCTGCTATATCTCTTGCGCTAGCGCAAATGACTTGATCTATTGATTCAAGTTCGGCAGTTGAAGCGAAGGTGAACAAAGTTGCTTCACCGGGCAAGAGCTCTCCTTGCCACAATTCCGTAATTAGGCCATCCCCAAGGACATTCCAACTCAGCGCCATGTCCTGTACTTTGAGATTGCCCTCATTCCCGATGATAGCAGATATTTGCAGGCCGGTGACCGACTCGGTTATATACAAGTCGTCAACAACCAAATCGGCGATGGGCTCAGTGATGTAGATTGTCTCTGAAGTTGAATTGTAACATCCCAAATCATTGGTCCAAGTGAGATCTACTTGATATACCCCTTCTTCTGTAAACTCATGAAACCATGAGCTACCAAGTCCACTACCGTTATCGGCACTGGACCATGTATAATCCAAAGAGAGATTGACTGGTATGGCACCAAACTGAATCTCCAAAGGAGGTAGACCGATCACCTGGCTAGATATTATGGCCGACGTTTCAAATTGAACAACTTCAATATTTGCGCTAGCTAAACCAGAACATCCAGCAAGAGTATTCACTTCAACCTCCGCGCTGTATGACCCTGGCGATAGAAAGTTTACTTGTATCTCTTCTCCGGTAAAATCTCCTAAGGATTCAACAGACCAAAGTATTTGATCCAATTCACCTCCCATTAAATCCGACTGTTGAGTCAAAGGCATGACCATGTCGCTGCAGATGGAATCTACAAGAAGTTCAACTGTAGGGTGATTGAAAATTTGAACCGAGAGCGAATCTGAATCACGGCAGCCATTTAAAGCAGTAATCTCAATTTGAGTATTGTAAAACCCCGATGAACCGAAGAAATGCAGAGGATCTTGCAGGAATGAGGAGTTGTCATCACCAAAATCCCATGAGAAGTTTATGATTCCACCTGCATCGTTTTCATCAATTTCAGTGCTGAAATCAGTGAGGTCGCCTAGACAAAAGTTTTCGGCGAGCATCTCAACTATTGGTGCTGGAATTATCGTCACAGAACCCAAAATCGTTTGAGAACATCCTTCGTTGCTGGTGACCGACATCTGCAAGTCAATGCTTTCCTGGTCTGGAATATTGATATCAACAGACTGACCAGAATACATAATATCGTCGATGATCCAATTGATGTTTTCGATAAAACCCTCGGCGAGCAAACTCTGACTCACGAACGTCATCTCGCTATTCTGACAAGGTAAAGTAAAGTTGAAAATTGGAGTTGGCAGGGGATATAGATAAAACAAATCCGTCGAGTCGTTCATGCAGCCTACATCCGAAATCAGATGAAGTTGTACCTCATGCTCACCATATTCATCCAAGCTCGTAAAGAAATCGGAATCTTCGCTGGCGAGCTCTCCATCTAGGTACCATTCCCAATTTGCGACGTTGCTCGTTGCGGCTAGTTCGTCTTCGAAATGCAGAGACATGCCTTGGCACTGTCCGTCAATATTCCACTCAATTTCGGGAGCGGTTCCAATGATATTTACTTGTGTAGTATCTTTAAATATGCAGCCAAATTCATCGATCAAATGGATCCAGAATTCACCTTCGACATTCACTTCAATTTCAGATTCTACCTCGCCACTGCTCCACTCGAAAGAATCAATCGTGTAATCGAGGGTCTCGATCACGAGTGTATTGCCCGCGCACAAGTTGTAATTTTCCTCTAGATTTAGATTGACCTCAATTGAATCAACCACCACAAAAGAAACATCTGAGACTGACGAGCAGCCCGTTGTGTCTGTGATCTGAACAAAATATTGGCCGGCTTCGCTTACAGTCAGAGCGCTATCTATTTCGTTGTTCTGCCACTGGAATGTGTAATCGGCATTGGCTAGGCCCGTATCGAATGTTGTGCTTTCACCAAGACATACAATCATATCCTCAAACTGTAAATCACCTGGAAAACTCACCTGAATTGTATCGGTGTGAATTCGGTTGAATCGATCTGTAGCCTCAACAATGAAGTCGTCAGAAGTGTGGACATTGATGCATTGATCATCCTCGCCATTGGACCATAAGTAGGACTCAAAATCTGGGGCACAGCAGATGAGAGTATCGCAGAAGCCATAATCCATTTGCACGTCTTCATCGACGAAAAATGGAGGCGTATATCTATCGGCCAAGTAATTCTGCACTGCTTCGACATTCTCTTCCGACAACGAATCTGAAAAGCAAATAATTTCG
Organism: Gammaproteobacteria bacterium; assembly: GCA_047615865.1. Classification (GTDB taxonomy): domain Bacteria; phylum Bacteroidota; class Bacteroidia; order Flavobacteriales_D; family Sanyastnellaceae; genus JADFAK01. The sequence continues at coordinate 6,768 of JBLHIB010000083.1, read as the reverse complement.
ATCATGTCGCCATCCCAGATGCGAGAAAAGTTTGAACGATCGACCGTGAGTTGATTTGCTTTTACGTCTCCCGAGGTTACAAGGGAGATCAATGTAAAGTCATTTGGCAGGACAGTTGTTCCGCCATCAACGACTGAAAAATTGGCTTGTGTAATTCCGTTGAGAATATATGTATTTCCACTTTCGGTATTCCAGATTTCTTCACCTGCACCTCGAATAAAATCGATGGAATTGCTGTGTCCGAATAGGCTTCTGAAGTTGGCATTGGCATCGGCATCTTCCTTTACGAGCCAGAATACCGTTCGAATGGTATTGATTTCAGGAAAAACCATGAAGTCGTTGAAGCCATCCATTCGCACAGAAGGAAAACCAAAGAGCACGTCTTCGACAAAATTGGGCTTGAGCGAACCGGAAACTTGGGTGGCGTGGTTAAGTTGTCCGCTTATATCCTCCCACACGCCTATCTTTCCTGTTTCGCTTACTGTAAGTCCTGTATCCGACCGCAGCCAGAGTTGCAATCCGGGTAGATCATCTGGTTCAATTTGGGCTTGGGCCATTTGCGCGCCAGCGCCACAACATAAAAAAACGCACACCAAAATGCTCCACCTGAATCGATGAATAGCAAGAGCTATGAAGTCTTCAAATTTTGGGAACATAAAAATGTACTTCAGTTTCCTTCAAATTTAGGCGTTATTTGTGGTAGACACACGAAAGCTCAACTTTGTATTAACCGGCCATTCTTTAATTCTTGTCAGCACCGCGAAAATCATTCTTATCCCTTTGGACCGACCTGAAAACGAATAACTCTTTCGTTCAGAATTCGGCCTTTATGTTTTCGGCATCTCTGTCGGGAATTATGATTCAACTGATATTTAGCCCGATTTTAAGCCGCATCTATACGCCTGAGGTCTACGGGTTATTCAGCATATTCAATTCTATGACAGTTGTAGCGGGAGTCTTTGCAACTCTTGGATACAACAAGGCCTTTGTCTTGCCGAAGGAAGACTCTATTTTCCGTTCGTTGCTGCGTTTCTCCCTGCAAGGAACTTGGTTGGTATCGCTTTTGGTCTTTGTGGTGACCTTGATAATAGGTGAGGACTTGAACAAGTGGTTTGGTTCTGACGACCTCGGTTTTTGGATATTGTTGCTGGGCCCCACAGTCATGCTACTTTCCTTGGACCGCATTGTATTGGACTGGGCGATCAGGGTGAAGAGTTTTAAAAAGCAGAGTCTGGTTTCGGTTCCTATTACCTTGGGTACAAAAACGTTTAATGCGCTTTATGGCTGGTTGGTTTCAAGTACAGTTGAGGGCTTGATCTTCACAACTATCATCCTCTACTTCTCGCGTATAATCGTGTACTTGGCGAGAATAATTCCCGGGGCTTTTACTTTTTTGAAAAAGCTTCCTGGTTTGGAAATCCGGGCACGAGCGAAGAAGGAATACAGGGAATACCCACGCTATATCATGTGGGGAACGGCGATTAGTACTTTTTCGAATTACCTACCTATTTTGGTCATGCCTATCCTCTTGGGCTCGGCAAAACCTGCTGGTTTATTGGTGTACGCCGGACTTATACTCGACTTACCTGCTCGTTTGATGGGCTCGGCGATAAGTCCTGTTTTTCTTCAAAAAGCATCTGAAATTCATCGAAAAGATCCAGTTCAATTAGGTCCTACTACATGGCGATTGTACAGGACATTGGTCTTGCTCTCCGTTTTCCCTTTAGTCATTTTATTCGTTGTAGGCCAGCCTCTTTACGGCTTCCTTTTTGGCAGTGAATGGGCCGAAGCAGGTCAGGCGGCTGAGATACTTTCGGTGTACTTTCTCTACAGACTTGTTGGCTCTCCTATTTCCTCTATTTTCAATGTGCTGCGCAAAGAGAGACAATTCTTTTTCTTTCAGATTGGCTTGTTTGTGTTAAAGCTATCAGCTTTATTGGTGGGAGGAATATTTGCAGCCGACTTCCTTGAATTGGTAATGATTTTTGCATTCACAAATGGCATTGCCTACATCGCACTCATCATTTGGGTATTCGCATTGCTCAAATACAAGGTCTGGCAATCGATTGCCTTCACAGTAGGGATCCATGCCCTACTCCTCTTTATTGCATGGTACATTAAAAGCGCTATCTTTTGAATTCGCATACCCGTCCCGTGAAAAAAATATTGATTCTTTCATACCACTATCCTCCCCTCAACGTCATTGCCAGTGCGCGGGCTCAGGCCTATGCAGAGAATTTGCACAAACAAGGATGGGAACCTACAGTACTCACATTCGACTGGAACGAAAACGGTGAAATTTCAAACACAAAAGTCCCGATCATTGAGGAAAAGCAGCATCACCGAGTTATACGTTTGGGAAGAGGTGAAAAGCAATCGGTCAATGCGGGTAAGCTTCAAACTTGGCTGCACTATCGCCGTGGTGTATTCGACTTGAACGAAGGTCTTTTAGCCTGTCGGCAAATGGCTCAGTCCTTTTTGAGTAAGCACTTGCATCAAGAGAAATACGAGGTCGTTTTAGGTATCTATTCCCCCCATTTCCATTTGGAACAATGTCATTGGATACACACCAATTTTGGCATTCCATATGTGCTCGATTTCCGCGACTTGTGGGATATCCGGCTCACTTCGAGGCAATACGCACCGACCTTCGGCGAGCGCGTTCGTGATTATTACATCGGAAAATTTTGGCGTAAGTGGTCGAAGGATGTATTATTCCTGTCGACAGTGAGCGAACCGTACTCTGAGTATTTGGAGCTTAGTTGTCTGCACAGCTGCATTACAATTACCAATGGCTTCGGAGCCAAGCTTTTTGATGATCTACAAAAACAGGCTAGCGATAAATTTGTCATTGCTCATATTGGCAGCTTCTACCCTGATCAGAAAGTGGAAACGATATTTGCCGCAGGCTCCTTATTGAAAGACCAAACTACTGCGTTTGAAATTCGATTTGTAGGGGTAAAGAACGAGGAGATGCGCGCTAGAATATACAAGCTCGCCGAAACTCATGACTTGAAGGATTTTGTAAAAATATTGCCTCGGATTTCTCGAGAAGAGGCCTTGCAAGAGACATTAGATGCCGATCTCCTTTACTATCCAGCTTGGGAAGGGCATCAAGGGGTATACAGCGGAAAGATTTTTGAATATCTAGCAAGTGGAAATCCGATTCTCGTTGCTCCGAGAGACTTTGGGGTGGTTGATGAGTTGATTGAAGAAACGCAAAGTGGCGCGAGTTTCGAAGATGACCCTGCAACGATATGCGAATGGGTGATGTCAGTCTTTACAGATCAACTTGACTTGGAACGCAAGGATCATGAAATACAGATCTATTCTCGTGAGTCGCAGGTAAATCATTTTGCGAGGTTGCTACATCAGGCTCTTATCCGCGAATAAGGACAAAAAGTAAGGACGTCGATTCCCTATTCGACGTCCTCTTATTCCACTTATTATGAACGGCTACTAAACTTCGTAATTCATCTTTTTAATCAATTTTGGTTTGGCCTATTGCGCTATGACCAGCTTCTCATTCAATAGATGCTCGCCTGCCGCATTTTCCACAGATGCCACGTAAATTCCTGCCGAGAGTGTAGGAATTGTCATTGGTGAATTTGTATTTCCACTTTGTGTGTGGACCACCTTTCCATTCGAATCAAACAGCTGTAAATTGATTATTTGCGTTTGGCCTCCCACAAATGTGATGGAGTTCGAAGCAATAGAATATTGCAATTCCACGACAACTTTTTGATCATCTTCAACGGCAGTGATGACATCGATTGAAGTGCATGAACTCGAAGTTTCTTCGCAGAGATTGGTCACCACGAGACAAACTTCATAGTCACCAGAATTATCATAGACATGTGTTGGACAAGTAAAACTTGATTCCGTACCATCACCAAAGCTCCACGAATACAGAGCTCCATTGGAATAGGCCGGGATGAAATCGTACCCGTCGCCATTCGGAATTTGGATGAATTCAGCCGAAGGTGGAATACACGAGAAACAGTTTAATTCATGCATTTTGACAGAATCGACTGAGGCAAGGAAATAGTCTTGCTGCTCGAGATTGCTGGCAGCGGTTGGATTGTCCGACCAGACCACAGCATGTGTTATACATTGCGACTGACCTGGCTCGTAGGTAAAAGGACCACTGGACATGACAAAACGTTGATCTCCTGGTTGGTTTTGCACAGTGGTTTCTGTCATTCCAAAACAGGGATCAGCTTCATCATAGCTATCGTAACCAAACATCCATGCGGTCGCATTTATGCCATCGCATGTCATGGCAGAACCATCTAGAAAAAAGGACCTCAGGTAGTTGTAGTAATCCAAAGGCTGATTTGGGCTCCCCAGAGTTCCATTGGAATTGTTGTAAGACATGAAGTTGGTCATGCCCAAGGTTTCATTGTCGACTATTCCGTCCTCATCGTTGTCAATCATATCAACATCCATAAGCGGACCTTTCATCAAATGCACTCCACAGACAGGTGGATTTTCTCCATATTGTTCGTCGAAGGAATCAGCATTTATTCCGAAACCAAGATCTCGATTGATGTCGCACTGGACAAAGTCATCATTGGAATAACCAAGATCCACATCAGTCCAATGTCCAATGTAAGTATCAGTCAACGTTTGAGTTCCTCTGTTGATTATTTTTCGAGAGTAGAACGTCGTATTATTCAAAACATCAGAAGAAGCATAAGCGTAGGCCATACTGTGAATTTCCAAACCGATTGATTCACCTTCAGTTGCTGTATGGAATCCTCCACGATCATTATCGATCCAGAAAAGGCAGCAGTCTCCTTTGAGTTCATCACAATTGACACAATCGCTAGGAGAATTACCCATGCCTTCAAACAAAGGACAATCGCCATCTTCAGGATTGTAAATTCCGTCTTGATTGTAGTCGAGAAATGGAGCTAGATAAAAATCTTGTCCTAATCCAACATCTCCATGGGCAGGATACTCATAAAATATCTCTGGGATCTCATAATCGTTAAACTCACTTGGATCACAATCAGGATCAAGTGAACAGTTGAAATAGGCCAAATGTTTGACCGACTGAATTCTATACAGTTTCCAAATTCGGTCCCAGGCTTCGCATTGTTCGGCGGTGATAAGTGCGTCGTCACCTAGTGGACCCGGATAGAAATCTGTTTCATCAAATCCGTATGTAACTCCCGCGATCTTTAGTTGTTGGTCTGGACCTAAACCTCCAATCCATATTGAGCCAGCATAAAGCGAATGAATACCGCCTCCCGCTGGAACTTCATACCCTGCATTGGAATCTGGTGATTCCCATACATGTTGTCCATTGGTAATTGCAGCACGTACGTTATTGATATCAAGATAATCGACTGCGGATGGGTTTCCACAATTCTGCGCGTTTCCAACTTTACCGAAGGCTAAGCACAAGAATGCCAAGACATAAGTTACAAGTAATGTAGATTTCATAGTGTTTTGTTAAAGGGTTTATAGGTGCAATACTCAGCCTATACCGAGCCTAAAATATGTCTTTAAAAATTATCAAGATCCACTGGACGAGCAATGCCGAACCATGTGAGGATTTTTTCTCCAATCCCCGGTACATCGATATGAATAATGTACGCGCCACCAGCTATCGGAACGCAAGGTTCTTGAACTCCTGAACCTTGCTTGTGATACACATATTTGTATGCACAGGCATCAAACAGGAAGAAAGTGGCTGCAAACAAGCTGCTGCAAGGAATATTTCTCGATTTTCCATAAGTCTATGTGTTAGTTAGACGCTCATGTTAATGGGCAATCTAACTAATATCGATAGCACGAGATGCATGAAACAGCTCTAGAAAAAAATCAAATCACACAGGTCAACAGACCCGGTATCCAAGCCGGAAACGGAGGAACGGTTGACTATGAAAAAGGAACGGTGTATTATTGGATGGCTGTGGTTGCAAATATTTGTTAAAATCCACCAGTCACAGCCATACTTGAAGAGGAGCTAGGTTTAGAAATTATCCAAATCCACTGGACGCATAACACCAAACCATTTGAGGATCTTCTCACCAACACCAGGTACATTGATGTGGATGATGTAAACGCCGCCTGCAACAGGCACGTTACGTCGGTTCTTCAAATCCCATTCCAATGAAGTAAGGGGATCGACCTTATTGAAGGTTCTGACCAAAGTTCCTGATATGTTGTAGATGTTGATCACACATTCCTCTGGGAGATTGGTGATCTTGATTCTGTTGTCCAGTTTACCACTCTCATACTCACTAAATGCATAGTATGGATTTGGAACAACATTGATCTTATCCATGATACTTTCCAAAGTAGCAGTCTCGCCTGTTTCGGTAGCAATGTCCTTGGTCGTAAAGGTGTACAATGGAGCCCAGTTATTTTGGCTATTTATCGTGTCATTTACATCGGAAGTAATAGGAGAATAGTAATCATACTGTCGAGCTACACGAAGCTTGATTCTAGTTTTGTTTGGAATCAATCCTTCCTCTGGAGTCAACATCTCATAACCACGGTTCACCAATGACGATCCGACCCAAGTGCAAGATTGGAATACACGTCGACGGTTGAGGTTAGAGAAATTCTCTTCCAATCTGTCGTAGATGAAATCTCCTCCATCGTATGCCGGCATCAAAGAAGTGTTGCTTTCCTCATAGCGCTGATTTTTGAAAACATAAATCCAGTGCTGACCACCAGCAAATAGCTGAGTCGTGATGTCCGGAAGCTGATCACTTAAATCAGACTCCAATCGATCTGTTGGATTCCAGATCA
>JBLHIB010000082.1:0-15852 GCA_047615865.1 Gammaproteobacteria bacterium | reverse complement strand
GGTATGGCAAAATGTTCATTGCCTTGTTTGATCAACACGCCTAGTTCAGACAAGGTGACCAAAGAAAGTCCATTGTTCAATTTAGCTTCCATTGCTGAGATTGCTCCCAACAAGGCTTGGGTGTCATTTTTATCGAAATCAATCTTAGTTCCTTCTCGCAGCTCCTTCAAGTTGGGCTTGAAAAGTGAACAATCTTTGTAGCTAAAGAAATTATCTTTCTTGGGGTCAACTGTGGTTGGGATTCCACGGCTATTGGCCTCAGCAATCACGGTGCTGATCACCTTTCCTGTAAGCACTCCTTTGTTGTAGTCTTCTAGAACAATAACATCAGGTGTGTGGGTCTCGAACAATTGTATAACTAGCTCAATAAAGGCGCTTTCTTCTTTTACACTCAATGCAGCCGTCGTTTCCTCATCTACGCGCATCATGTGTTGTCCGCCTGAAATCACGCGTGTTTTTACCGTAGTAGGTCGTTCAGTGGACGCCAAAATTCCTTCATTCGAAAAGCCTCGTTTGTCTAACAATCGCTGAATGACTTCTCCTTTCTCATCTTTTCCTACGACGGAAAGGATAAGAGGTGTTGCCCCGAGAGCTAGCATGTTCAACGCTACGTTTGCCGCTCCACCTAGTCGCTCATCTTTTTCACTTACCTCAACAACTGGAACAGGAGCTTCGGGTGAAATTCGATTCACATGACCCCAGTAATAGGCGTCTATCATGACATCCCCAATCACCCAAGCATTCATATGCTCGAATTTTTGAAAGAGTTGGTTGATTTCGCTTGTGCTCAAAGTGTTTATTTCAAATTATTCAATCCTGCCGCGATTCTTCGACATGCTTCTGTCAAGGTTTCGTCTGCAGCAGCGTAAGATATTCTAATGCATCTATCATCTCCGAATGCCTCGCCAGAGACCAAAGCTAAAAGCTGGTCTTCCAACAAATACATGCATAGGTCTGAAGGAGTATTGATCGTTCTTGTTCCGTCACTCTTTCCTAAGTAGTCAGAAACATCGGCGAACACATAAAAGGCTCCGTCTGGCACGTTCAACTTCAATCCGGGAACCTGGTTCAGGTGATTGAGGACTAGTTCGCGACGGACTAAAAATGCTTCGCGCATTTCACTTACTGCAGAAGGATCGGCTTCAACTGCTGCCTGGGCAGCTTTTTGTGATATTCCGCAAGGTGCGCTTGTAACCTGACCTTGCATCTTAGAACATGCCTTGGCAATCCATCCTGCTGCGCCAACGTATCCGATTCTCCAACCTGTCATGGCAAATGCCTTGGAGACGCCGTTGATCGTAATCACTTGATCATAGACTGAGGCGATGGTGGCCAAACTTGCGTGTGAACCAGAGAAGTTGATGTGCTCGTATATTTCATCACTGATTACATACAGTGAAGGATATTTTTGAATGACTTGTGCAAGATCTTCAAGCTCCTCCATTGAATAGACAGATCCAGATGGATTGCAGGGCGAACTGAAGATCATCATACGCGTTTTTGGCGTTATGGCGTTCTCAAGTTGCTCTGGAGTTATCTTGAAATCATTGTCTATCGTTGTAGTAATTGGCACAATGTTACCATTTGCCAACTTCACAATTTCAGAATAGCTAACCCAGTATGGAGCTGGGAGAATAACTTCTTCACCCGAGCTCACTAAGGCCATTACAACATTTGTAATCGATTGCTTTGCTCCTGTAGAAACTACGATCTGATCGGCAGAGTAGTTTAGGTCGTTGTCTCTTTTGAATTTGTGGGCAATAGCCTCACGAACTTCAAGATATCCATTGACTGGCGGGTAGTGGCTGTAATTGTCGTCGATTGCCTTTTTTGCCGCTTCTTTGATGAAGTCGGGCGTGTTGAAGTCAGGTTCACCCAGACTTAAACTAATGACATCCTTGCCCTCATCTTTGAGCTCGCGTGCCATGCGCGCCATGGCTAGCGTGGCAGACTCAGAAAGGCGTTGGATCGTATCTGATAAATGGTGTTGTACAGTTTGTGTCGACATGCCGAGAAATTTACAACGCAAAGTTAACAAATCGGCGCATCGTCAACAACGAATTGGAAAGAAAGGTCATGCCTATTTTGCTGCTCAGCATTTGCCGAAGGCTGAAGAAATATAAGCCACCAAGAAGAATGCTGTCAATGCAGCTATTGTCGGGCACATAGAAACAAAAAATACTCGAATGCAGTTTTCAACAATAGCATTGGAACTATTGCAGTAAATGTGCGTATTCAACGTCTGGTCAATTTGTAATTTAGTAACCATAAACAAACTAAAAAATCGAGTGTATGAAATTAAATTTTACTCTTTCTCTATTTGCGATGCTCTTTGTATCGGCATTTGCTACTTCTCAGACGACTCATGAGGTCGACTGTTCAGGACTTTCTTTTACCCCTGCCATGTTAACTATTGTTCAAGGTGACATAGTAAACTGGACAAATACAGGTGGAACTCACAACGTGAATGCTTCTACAGAAATTTTTGCTGACAACCCAGAGTCATTTGGGAATGCTCTTTCTGAGGACTGGACTTTTGAGCACACGTTTACTATTCCTGGAACGTATGTTTATCGCTGTGATGCGCACTTTCAGTCTGGAATGGTAGGGACAATAACAGTTGAAGCCGCTACAACAGTTGATGAAAATACTGCTGTTGAAGTATCGGTAAACGTTTACCCTCAGCCGGCAGCTGATTTCGTTGTTTTCAATGTTCAAAATGCTGGATCTAATATGGTCATGAGTATTCATGATTTGACAGGTCGCTCAGTAGCTCAATCTTTTGTTTCTTCTGGAACTGAGTTGAAAATTGCAACTGCAGATTGGACGAATGGTATTTATGTATACCGATTGAAGTCAAACGATATTTTGTTAGCTTCTGGAACGTTAATGATTAAATAATACCCCATGCTTTCAAATCCTACTGAAGAATTAAAGAAGGAATTTGGGAACATTGATATATACGTTTTTGACCAACTTTTGAAAGGCCGAATAAATCATGGTCAGCGCATTTTAGACGCAGGTTGTGGTGGCGGTCGAAACATTGAATACATGCTTCGTCAGGGATTCGATGTGAGTGGAGTAGATCAAGACGTAGAAGCTATTGAGAAGGTGCAATCACTTGCTGAAAGTGTTGCACCTTCTTCTACTTTGGACAAGTTCGTACTGAGTGATGTTGCTAAAATGCCCTTTCCTGATGCGCACTTTGATGTGGTCATGAGCATTGCTGTGTTGCACTTCGCAAAAAGCCAAACCCATTTCAATTCGATGCTAGGGGAGATGGCTCGTGTATTGAAGCCAGGAGGTGTTTTTATGGCCCGTCTTTCCTCTTCTGTGGGGATAGAAAGCTTGGTGGAGCCTTTTGGAGATGAAGTGTATGGATTGCCGGATGGTTCGACACGTTTTCTTGTGGATGATGAGCAGCTTTTAGAACTCACAAAGTCATTTCCTGCACTGCTTATTGATCCAATCAAAACCACAGTCGTCCAGCGTATGAGAAGCATGACGACTTGGGTGATACAGAAATCTATTTAGCCCCTTTCACTAAAGCTATTCCGAGCAAACGGGCATCATTTATCGGAATCTTTCCATTCCTCTTTCCCTCTTCTGAAATCATTGTAAATAGGCGAACTTCATGGAGTGCGCGATCGGCCAACCGATGGACTCTACTGTAATTACTCAACAAGAGTCGCGAGGTCGACTTTTCTGGATTTATCTGCCACGGTTCGTCCAAGTTGAAAAAGTAGCAATCCCTGTCATCGTTGTAAATTACCCGTCGTCCCAATTTTCCTTTCAAGGGAATTTGTTGCTCAATAAGCCTTGAGTGGATGGACGGTTGGCTGCTATAGTCAAGCATCTTCATCACATGCAGTTCCTTCCCCGTTTTGGTTCTTTTTGCGAAAAACCGAGGCAACAACATACGCATTGGGTTGCTTTGAAAAATGAGATTCGCCACATGACCGGGAATGATTTCATGCGCCCCAAAATTCAAGGCGATGAATAAGAAAACGTAAATATTGTGGGTCCAGGCATAGACCAAGAATTCATTGGCGACAACCATTCCCTCCAAAAGGAAAATCCCCAAATAGGCGAGGTAAAAGATCGTTACGAGTCCGTTTACTATGCGGTAGCGCATGTTCTTCTCCCAGTCTAGCGACTCGTTGGAGTAAAATGGGGATAGGTTAACCAGATTGTTTTTCATGGTCATCCAAACCTGCATGCTTACGAGGAAAAACAATGTGGTTACCCAAGCCATGTTGAGGGTATCGTTGATCAACCAGAAATCGTAAAACCCGTGAAAAATTGCAGCTACCACGAGCATGACAGGCAGAGCGAAAGGTTTCCACCTTGGCTTTTTGTAATGGGCAATTGCCATTGCATACGTGATCAAACTAGTGAAGAACATGTGGGCCAAACTAGCATATAGAGTGCGCCCAAGAACGGAACCCAAATTCCCTTCCTTGAGGTATTGGATGTTTTCGATGAAGGCAAATCCAAGCGCACTTACAGCACCATAGAAAATGTAGTCAAAGGGTTCGTTTACCTCTTTACTGAGTCGCAGCATGATCAAGAACGGAATGATCTTGACCGTCTCTTCAATAAGTCCGATTCCTACTACGCAATACCACCAGTCATTCCAAGGTTCCCCGTTGAGGACGAAGCCAAACAGTTCGAGTAGGTCATGGTAGGGAAATACCAACCAGATGGTGATGCACGACATGAGGAAGGTCAATAATAGGGCGCCAACAGGTTCTTTTTCAAACATGTCAAGGGATCTCACATACCACAGCCAAAACAGGGAGATGCCAATGGCGAATATCACACTGAAAAGGGAAAGGAATAGACCTGATTCATCGGACAGTACGCCACCAAAAGAACTGGTATTGACAATGCGAATCGGAATGAGGATAAGCAGCAGGAAATAAACGGTCTCAAGCGTTTTGGCCGATTGGAGAAAGTGCATGAGGCTCGGCGATTTCTTGTACGCTCGAATAAAGTCTTGAGCCCAAAGGAACACAAATATGGAGCCCACTCCAAGTCCAACAAGCATCATTAAATGATTCATCGCAGACTATTATTCGCAGTAATCGCGAAGCGTGTTTTCGACAGTCTCTTGCATTATTTCCAATCCGCGTAGCTCTTGCCAAACAGCGCAAGCTTCGCTCTTTCTGTCAAGTCCGTACAACACAGAAGCCCGATTGAATTTCGCACGCACTTGGTCAGGATCTGAGATCAAGCACATTTCGTAATACTTAAGAGCGTTTGGAAGGTCTTCAAGGCGCTCATAACAATTGCCCATCTGAAACTGGATTGCAGGATCGGTAGGGTAGGCATCGGCGAGGATGGAGAAATCGTCCAGAGCCAACATATACTTTTTACCATGAAAATAGGAGAGCGCTCTTCGGTATAGCAATTCCATATTGTTGGGTTCTTGCGCCATCAAATGCTCAAAGTGTGAAGCTGCCTTATCGAAGTGTCCTGCGCTGTATGTGGCGTCGGCCAAAGATGTTCGAATGGCTTTGTCTTTTGGCTTTTGAGCGATCGCTGCTTCAAGGTCCAACTCGGCTAGAAGGAATTTTTCCTGCAAAAGGAAGGTCAACCCCCTGCGGTAACGTGCTTCGCTATAATCTGGATTTCTAGACACGGCTCCTGAGTATGCTGTTGCGGCATCGTCTAGTTCGCCGGAAGCAAAGCAGATATCTCCTTGGGCCAACCAGAATCGAGGGACAGAAGGGTTTTGGTCGATGGCCATTTGAATGTGATCCGCAGCGGTCGTGAAGTCACCTTGGTACATATGCCACTTGCCTAAATAGTAAGAAGAAAATGCGTGGCCACTGCTCAGTTCGATTTGACGTGTGAGGTATAAATCAGCTTGTAAAGAGTCTCCTGTTTCAACCAAACTCGATCCAAGGAGGAAATTGATGTCGCTGTACAAACTGTCAAGCGCGTAAACAGCATCAAAAGAGCTGAGTGCATCGGCATATTTGCGGTGGCTATAATGAACTTGCCCTATGTAGTAATATGGTCGTGGATCATCAGCTCCTAGCTCCAGTGCCTTGCCCATGTAATCGAGTGTTGCATTGGGCTTTTTAGTTTCGTAATAGACTGTACCACAACCTATCCAGCCTTCGCTGTCTTTGGAGTCCTCGTCGATTAGTAGCATGAATAAATCCAGGCTCGCTTCGTATTTTTGGTCGGCCAACAATTGGTAGCCGGCGATGATTTGATCTGCTCGCTCTTGGGCATTTGCCGTGTGCGAAAGAATGAACAAGCTTGAAAGGAAAAGGAATCGTAGCATATTATTGACCCATTTTTTGGTTAGTTTGCACCCAATAATTGACGAGGTGAAGGTATCCTTTATTCTTAATTCATCAAAGCGGAGAGCACGCGATATTGCCTGTGAAATCAACAATTACCATACCACTTTGGATTGGGAAATTTTGGAAACGGAGCGACCAGGGCATGCTATTGAATTGGCTTCTTTGGCTAGCGCAAATGACCGTATGGTTGTCGCGGTAGGGGGAGATGGTACTGTGAATGAGTGCGTAAACGGCTTGATGCTTGGCGATAGTCGCCAGTTTGCGGTACTTCCTATTGGGACTGGAAATGACTTTGTGCGCACCTTTGAGCAAGCTGCCAGTGTTGGTCAACTCTTCCATCTACTCGAGAACCCCAAATTCAAGAAGGTTGACGTTATCAAAATTGTCTCAGGAGAAACTGTCGAGTATGGCATGAACATCGCGGATGCAGGAATAGGCTCTCAAGCAGTTGTCAATTTGAACAAGATGCCTTCTTGGATGGGATCTAAGTTGAGATATACTTGTGCTATTGCCAAGACACTGCTCACTGCTCGTAATGTTGATTTGGAATGTCACAGCGATCACTGGTCCTGGAAAGGAAAAGCAAAAATCATCGCGGCCGCCAATGGAAAGTTTTTCGGCAGCGGTCTGGCCATAGCCCCAAGTGCCGATCCAAGTGATGGCTTGCTCGATATCACCATCGTTGGGGATATTGGGGTTATGGAGTATTTTCGACAAGTGGGAAAACTGCGTCGTGGTGAGCCCTTGACGATCCCTCAAGTGAAGTATTTCAAGGCTCCGTGGATCGAGTTGAAAGGCGATTGCCAAATGGAGAAAGACGGGGAGCTCAGTGTGCATTTACCCAGCCGACTCGAAATTGTTCCAGATGCTTTATCTATTTTGGAGGTAGATTAAACCAAGGCCATGCATTTTCCCAGTAGTTTTCCTTCAATTTCAGGCCAGCGCATTCGAATGGCAGATTTGTCTATTGTAAGCGTCGATGAATTGCTGCCCATTGCAATGAAAGGAGGTAAGATGGTTACTGATAGAGAAAAAGTCGCCGATCTCATCCTAAACCTTGCCAATGGTTTTCAAGAAAAGAAGACCTTGTGTTGGGGCGTATTTCTGGATGCACAGCTTATCGGTATGTGCGGCTACTTTCGCGGATTTGAGAATCGAGTGGGTGAGATTGGCTATATGCTGCACGCCGATTTTCGCGGAAATGGCTTTATGTCCGAAGCCATAGAGATGGCCCTCGACTATGGTTGGTACACACTAAACCTTGAGAGAATTACCGCCATCACGCCATGCGATAATGCGCCCTCGATAAAGCTGCTTGAAGCTTTTGGATTCAAGCAAACTTCACGTGAATTGGGGGCAGATGTCGAGTTTGAAATCTACCTTCCCAATTCGTAATTACTACAGTCTAGTGTACGATCAATTTCTTCGTAAACGTCATCGATTCTGACTGGATAGACACGTTGTAAACACCTATAGTCCAGTCACTTGTGTTGATCGATTCATTTGATTGTAGAGATGTTCTTATGATCGTTCTTCCAATATTGTCATGTACCGTAACAAGAGATGTTGAGGTGAGGCCTTGAATGAAAAACTCAGTACTTGCTGGGTTTGGCACAAGCTTAAAATTGTCTAGTGTAAACTCCTCAACTCCTACTGGGATAATCTCAATTGTTTGCGTCGTGACATCCGAACAGTTTATTTCATTCGAAAAAGCCGTCAACGAAACTATGAATTCACCAATACCATCATATAGGTGATCTGGATTTTCATCTTCACTCGTCTCGGAATCGCCAAATTCCCATAGCACTGTTTCGTAGTTTTCGCTGTCGTTGACAAAAGAAATAGCTCCGTCTGGCTCAAGCCATGAAGTTGGTGCGTCAAATGCTGCAATCACACTTTCCGAAAGATCTTCCATGTAGCGTGGGATGAATTGGTAGCCTTCATCAGATGGAATCTCTGAATCAAATTGTCCGCCAATACCCACGACATTAAAAGTTCCTAATTTCACGTCGGTTCCAAATACGTCTGTGTCGGCATCTATTCGAAGCTCAAAAGTTGAAGAGCCATTGGTAATTTCTACGTTGAATCCTGGCTCTTCATTGGTCCATTGCGTTGGATCAACCAGCTTCATACATTTGAATTGTACCATTCTAGATTCTGAATACTCGTCCAAGTCGGTAACATATTCAGGCACTTGCAAGGCCACATCAGAAGCTTGGTATAGAATCGTGTCAGGGACGATTTGAGTAAGACCGTTGAATTGATCTATGCTTCCGATCACATGCACGCTGTCTCCTTCAACAACGTCGTAACCGAAGTTCTCTGTGAAGCTGTATACTGCTATGCCTTCATCTCCGTCGATCAAGGTAAACTGCGTTCCAAGCGGATTGATATTGCCACCATGAACAACTCCTCGCAATTCACAAAGTACAGTTAGCGAATCAGCCAAGCCTTCGACAGTCTCTTGATTTACCTGGCCAATTTCGTACAAAGGAGTAGTCAGGTCAGAAGCTAGGATATAAATGGTCATATTGCCGAGCAAGACATTGGCATCCTCGGTGATAGCGGTAAGTTGAATATTGATCGACTCCTGCTCTTCAGGAATCTCATCTTGAATGGTTGTAAGCGTAAAACTTTGCGACGTTCCGTCTCCGATTGGAAAAGTGAGGCCTAGTGGAAATATTTCATCATAATCGTCGCCAACAGTAGCTGTTCCATCTAAGTATGTTACTTCCGCAATAACCTCAATAAGCGGGAAAGTAATATCGACCGCTACGTTCAAGAAGTTTCCTTCAAGGACATAGGCCACGCCTTCGGCAAATGAAATGGTAGGTGTCTCGTCGAAGTTGCAGGGTACTGTGGTGTGCGAACCGATAAAATCAAATGTGTTCAAAGGATGAACATCCCATTGGAAAGTTCCTTGGCTCCAATCTGTAGATCCTTCAGTAACCAATACGTTGCGCACTAAAGTATATTCGGCCATGGCTTCGCTCGTTCCATTGACGTCAAAAGCTAGATCTGGATACTCACCAATAACGCCCATGATGTCGATAAGCTCACCGTCGTTGTACAAGACGATGGCGTCGTTGCCATTGTACCATGTTACAGCTGCCGTCTGGTCGGCCTCAGCAAGTATTTGCGGCGATGAACTTGAGTGAGCAATGATATACACATCGCCAGAAGCAAGCGTTCCTGTCAAGTTAAGCTGATTGGTAGGCATGATCGCCCCATTGTTGTAAGTCGACAATACATAAGGAGCAAGGTTGATGTCGAATGGAGTAGGGTTGTATATTTCAATAGCCTTGTTGTTGCTGCTTCCCTCAATGTACTCTGAAATGAAAAGGTCGGTACATCCTCCGTCTTCGGTACATTCAATTTTCTGGATGGCGACAAAGTTCTCCGTCAAGTCGAAACAGT
This sequence comes from Gammaproteobacteria bacterium, assembly GCA_047615865.1. Taxonomy (GTDB): domain Bacteria; phylum Bacteroidota; class Bacteroidia; order Flavobacteriales_D; family Sanyastnellaceae; genus JADFAK01. The sequence continues at coordinate 6,115 of JBLHIB010000082.1, read as the reverse complement.
CATCGGATGCCATGTCGGCAACATTTTCTCCTTCTTCTAAAGTGCCTTCAATAAGTTCGCCCAAATAAGCAAATCCCCAAACCTGGCAAGGTCCTTCGGGAGCGTCAGAAAAGTCATATTCCTCATCGTCAAAAACGGTTATGATTGTTCCGTCTGTTGCAGTTAGGGCGTAAGTGAAGAAGATGAACTCCTCATCCGTAATAAGTTCAAAGAAAAGAACCGAGTTGTCACTGTTCACGCATATAGCGGCATCCGTTGACCCGTCTTGTACTTGAACAATACCCGCATCACAAGTTGGCGCATTGCACTCTTCTTTAATGACTTCAATTGAGTTGATCGATAAAGAACTACACGCGTCAGAAGCAATTCCAGATATAGGCTCGCCTATTGCCATGCTGCCTTCAACAAGAACTCCTGTATAAGAAAGTCCCCAAGCGTAGCATGAACCATAGGCTGCACTAAAAAAGTCGACCGTAAGCTCGGTCTCAACAAATAGGATGTTTTCCTCAGCATCGGCTATTACCATGATGTAGTTTCCGTCGACAGAAGATGAATTCGAGAATTCAACGTTGGCCTCAAGAATATCGGCGCACACGTAAGCCACTTCCTCTATACTTCCCACAATGCTCAATTCCGAACCATCGCACTCCAGGATATTGGTATAACCCGGGGTAGGCAACTGTTGGACGTATGTGTCTGTGTTCTGAGCAATTCCACCATCCGGAATACGCGCATTTGCGTGAGCGAAAGAATTACCTAAAGCAGATTCATTCACTACGAGCTGACCATCATTCAAGAGGACCATCAAGCCAGGGTCCGGCAAGTCATCCGTCACGAATACAACTGCATCCATGATAACACCTAGGTCGATAGGCGTGTCATTCGGGTAATCGATTGCGTCTCCTATGATCACTGCTACAGCATCCGGACCGTTTTGAAGAGCACCATTGGCAAATGTGATATCTACATTGGGAACGGCGGGATTGCCCACGAGTGCAAAGCCTTCAGCATTGGTTGAAATGCCATCCAAGTCTATTGCTAGGTATGAAAAATCATCGGCCCCATTGAAAAACACAACGGTCAATCCATCAAGAGGGGTGTCTGGAACTCCATACAATTCTATGAATTCCATGTTGTCCAATCCTGCATTGTCGCTGTCTATCTCGTTGATAATAACGTTTGCCACGCCACCAGATACATTTGATAAAGACACTGCTTGCTCTGAAATTGAAAATTGTTCCTGCGGTATATCTTGGTGATGATTTGTTGATAAGATAGCTAGGAGCGAATAGAAGTAAATTGCGATATTCATGGACTGTATAATTAGCTGCAAATGTAGATTTGTTCGTGTGAATTCAGTCTTGCGATAGTGTTATTATCACATCAACTAAAAGGGGGCACAAGTATAAGGATGTTTCCTCGTTTTAATCAATCGTTAAGAAACTGTTTTTCAGTGTATCTTTATCAAATGCAACGTAATTTTGCACTTTAACCACAATCAAAATGCTTTTTTCACTTATGAAAACACTAACTATGAAATCAATTCTTAGCTACGGGCTTGCCCTCGTCGCAGTATTGGGATTCCATATGGCCCAGGGTCAGATATGGTCTCAGGACTTTGAAACAGATCAAGAAGGAGTGGAGTACACTTCGTCGAACACCTTTAACGACGGAATTTCAGATCACTTTGGCCGTACTGATGGTACAAATGTAAATGGAGGTTATGGTGGTCAAGCTGGCACTTTCTTTTGGGCTGGAGAAGACTTGGATGACGACGGAGGTGACGGTTCGTCAACGAAGACACTGACATTCGCCGCAATTGATATTACTGGTGCAACGAACATGCAATTCCGTGGATTGTTTGCTTCAGGAAATCCAGATACTGGATGGGATGATGGTGACGTGTTGTTGGTTGAATACAATATTGATGCAGCCGGATGGTTGACATTGATGGAAATGACAACTGATCTTCCAGGATCAAACCAAGGTATGTACTATGATACGGATGGTGACTTGATAGGAGATCTTCAAATGAACTCTACGTTTACTCAAATCATCAAGTCTTTTGCTGGTGCAGGTTTTTCTTTGGAAATTCGTTTAACAGCAACTGCCAATTCAGGTGGTGAGCGTTTGGCCTTTGATAATTTCCAAGTATTTGACAATCCAGTAGCAGTTAATGGATGTACTGATCCTACTGCCGATAACTACGATTCAACAGCAACAGTTGATGATGGTTCTTGTGCATATTCTGGTTGTATGGATACAACGGCATTGAATTATGATTCAGGCGCGACCATTGATGATGGTTCTTGCATCTTCACATTGCCAAACTTGATCATCAACGAGATTCACTACAATGGTGATGATGTTGGCGGTTTCCCAGATGCAACTGTTGAGTTCATTGAGATTTACAATCACTCTGGTGCTGCAGTTGATTTAGAGAACTATAGCTTAGTAGGCGTGACATTTACTTTCGGTGCGGCTGTTTCTATCGCCGACCAAGAGTATATCGTAATTGCGACTACTGCTGCTACTTATTCTGGAAATGGATACCAAGTATTTGAGTGCACTGGTACTTTGAGCAACTCAGGCGAGTTGGTTCAATTGCTTGATTCAAACGGATTGGTAGTTGATGAAGTAACTTATGATGATTTCGGGGACTGGGATGTTGCTGCCGACGGAACAGGTACTTCTTTAGAGCTTATCAACTTCGACTTGGATAACAACGCTGGTCTTTCATGGTGTGCCAATGGCGCTGTAAACGGTTCGCCGGGTGCTGTAAATAGCTGCTTCATGGCTATCGTCAATGGATGTACTAATCCTGCTGCCGACAACTACGACTCACTTGCCAATGTAGAAGACGGTTCATGTGTCATCGGTGGTTGTATGGATACAACAGCTTTGAACTTCAATTCAACTGCTACATATGATGATGGTTCTTGTGTATTTACTGCACCGGATATCGTAATCAACGAGCTTCATTACAATCCTTGTACTGCTCAAGGAGATGATACTGTATTCGAGTTTCTCGAGTTGTACAACAATGATGTAATGGCTATCGATCTTTCAGGATGGCAACTAGCCAATGGTGTTACCTTCACTTTCCCAGCGCTTACGTCAATAGCTATGGGTGAGTATATCGTAATTGCGGTTAATGAGACTTCATACCTCGGCAATGGCTACCAAGTATTCCAATGGTCAGGTGGTTTGAATAACACAAGTGAGCCTGTTACATTGTTGAACGCATCAGCTGCTTTAGTTGATGAGGTAACTTATGACGATGGCGCTCCTTGGCCTTCTTCTCCTGATGGAGCGTGTCCAACACTAGAGTTGATCGATCCAGCTTTGGATAACAGTGATCCTGCCAACTGGCAAGCTTCATGGGTAGCGAATGGTACTCCTGGTGCTATCAATTCTACTGAACCTCCTGCAATTGCTTTGACTATTGCTGAGATTCAGTCTGAGGTTTACACAGGACAATTTGTTTCTACAACTGGTGTTGTAACTGCTGTTTATGGTGCTTCTAACTTGTTCACGATCCAAGAAGGTCCTGGTGGAAACTCAGGAGTATGGGTTAGTGGTGCTGGTGTTGCTTTAGGCGACGAGGTTGATGTTGAAGGAACTGTATTGGAGACCAACGGTCTTACGTTGCTTTCTTCTACTGGAATCATCGTGCAGACAAGCGGAAACGCTTTGCCGGCTGCAGAGGTTTTGACAACTCTTGCACTCAACGATGAGCAATGGGAAGGTGTCCTTTGTGTTGTTCTTGGTAATGTAGATAACGGAGATGTAGGTTTTGGTGAGTGGTCGGTAAACGACGGTTCAGGAAGTGCATTGGTTGATGACTTGGCTTACTTGTTCACGCCAGCTCCGGATGGTATTTCGTTCCAAGTTACTGGTCCATTGTACTACTCATTTGGAGGATACAAGCTTGAGCCACGTGATGCCAATGACGTTGTACGTTACGGTTGTACGGATACGACATTTGCCAACTACGATGCTCTTGCCACTGTAGATGACGGTTCTTGTGGAAACATCCCTGGATGTACAAACCCAGCTGCCGACAACTACGATTCAACTGCAACTATCGACGATGGTACTTGTATCGTTTCAGGATGTATGAATAGCCTCGCTTTGAACTACGATTCAACTGCTACTATCGATGACGCATCATGTTACTTGACTGAGCCATTGATCGTAATCAACGAGATTCACTACAATCCATGTTTCACGCAAGGAGATGACTTCGTTTTCGAATTCCTCGAGTTGCACAATGCAGATGTTATGGCAGTCGACTTGTCTGGCTTCACATTCGCACAAGGATTCGATTTCACTTTCCCTGAAGGATCAAGCATTGCTGCTGGTGAGTATATCATTCTTGCGGTAACTGCTGCTTCTTACACAGGAAACGGATACCAAGTTTTCGAAATTGAGTTTGGCAACTTGAGCAACACAGCTTCGACTGTTGAGCTTCAAGATGCTTGGACGAATATCATCGATATCGTTTCTTATGAAGACGGTGGTCTATGGCCATCTGCTGCAGACGGCAATTGCCCTTCATTGGAGTTGATCGATCCTTCATTGGACAACAGTGATCCTGCCAACTGGCAAGCTTCATGGATTGATTATGGTACTCCAGGTGCTATCAACTCAACTCCTCCTGAAGGTTGTATGGATACTATGGCCGATAACTATGATCCTATTGCTGTCATTGACGATGGTTCTTGTCAGTACTTAGGTTGTATGGACACAGCCGCTGCCAACTACGATTCGACTGCGAATACAGATGATGGTTCATGTATCTACCCAGGTTGTACATACCCAGATGCCGATAACTACGATTCATCAGCAAATGACGACGACGGTACCTGTACGTTCACTCCAGTGAGTGCTTGTCCTACGGACTTGAACAACGATGGTGTTACGAATACACAAGACCTTCTACTGTTCTTAGGACAGTTTGGAATCGCTTGTTAATCGTTGATTGAAATTATATTAGATGAAGGGGAGGACTTAGGTTCTCCCCTTTTTTTGTGGGAATTTTTAGCCTTTGGCAAATGATTTTTTGTGTTGGAAGATATTTCAGGATTTAGCTAAAAGTCGGCGGTGGGGTTTTCTTTTTTCATATCGTGCCTGTCATGACAGCACGTCCTTGCGTCGCGGCCGGTCTTATCTTTTACTATTGTCGTAGGTACCAGTTACAAACTGGCACCAGCGAGGAAGTATGTAATTGAACATCTTCCTCGCTCGTGCGCGTTTGCAACGCGTATGGATGTTTAAAACCACAACTCAAACACCAAGTACTACTTAACGACAATAACACCAGCCAACAAGCCATTCGCTCCGCTGTAATCCCTAGCACTACTGAACATATAATCTTCTGGCTGGCTCACGATGCCCGCTGCGACTGGGTTCATATGAATATAATTTATTTTTTGATCGATAACCTTGGAGCTCCACAGTTCGATAGGCCTATTGTCATGCCTCCAAAATTGATATTTCTTCACGTTTGATGAATTGCGACCAGCTTTTAGGAACTGCTCCATTAACCAACTTTTTCTACTTTCTTTTGGGTTTTTAATTATGGCTTGAATTAACTTCTTGCTCGTAAATCTTTTAAAATCTCCTAAAATAGCTCCAGGTTCATCATTTAAACTCCGGAAGACTAAGTGGATGTGATTTGTCATAATACACCAAGCAAAAACCTCCATTTCTTTTTCCCTCTGACAATAGTCCAAGCTATCTAGCAAGATATTCTTGTACTCATTTCGGGTAAACACATCCATCCACTCCACAACTGCAAAGCTTACGAAGTATGCTCCGCTCGGATTGTGGAATTTGTATTTTCTACTCATGATTTTTCAGTCTTATTTTCTTTACCAACAGGACTAGTTGAGATGAAACTCAAATGCACTAGTAACAAACTGGTTCGTACAAAAGCCGCTAATTTGGCTTGCGTCGCACGAAATAAGACAGTACAATGATATAGACATAATTTACGCAGACAAACTTTGTAGATGGCTGAATAAACATGGTAAACGCAACTGAAAATGGACTTTTGGCAACTACTGGGCTCGTGTGCGTTTCCAACGCGTATGAAAGTCTAATACTACAA
>JBLHIB010000081.1:0-15991 GCA_047615865.1 Gammaproteobacteria bacterium | reverse complement strand
TCACAAGGCTTTATCCGCGTTCACCAGTCGCACCTCGTAAACTTGGACTATGTTCAGGAATTTGTCAAGATCGATGGCGGGCACCTAGTTCTCTCCAACAAAGCGGAAATTCCTGTTGCTAGTCGGAAGAGGAGTTTGGTCATGAAGGTCCTTTCTGAAATAGAATAAGCGACCTTCAACTAGCTATAGAAGTCGAAGGCCGCTCATTAAGTTTTGTATGATTTAGCCGTTGGCAAATGATGAAACAGTGCTACGATAAACTACGCTAGTAAGAAGTCACTTTGAACTCCGTACGCCTGTTTTCCTCGTGCAATTCATCTGAGCATTCCACTCCATTTCCACACGTGTTTATGAGGTTCGTTTCACCGTACCCTAGGTAGCTAACTCGTTCGGCTTCAATTCCCTGTTTGATAATATATTCCATCGCCGATTTTGCTCGTTTTTTGGACAAACTCATATTGTACTTGTCGCTTCCACGTGCATCGGTATGTGAACCGAACTCTATGTGCATCGTAGGATTGTTGATCAACAATGTGAGGATCTTGTTAAGCTCAAGAGCTGCATCTTTTCGGATATAAGAATTGTTGTAGTCGTAGTGAATGTTTTCAATCTTGATTCCCTTGTTGAGGACGATCTCTTCCATCGTAAGATCAATGTACTTGTCGATATCAATGACTCCTGGCTCCATATTCGCCGTTGAGAATCTACCCGTTTTGGCAAAGAATCCTTCTTTTTCAAAGCGAATGTCATAGTCTCGGTCTTTCTCCAGCTTGAAGAGTACACTTCCATTTAACTTGGTGTTGTCAGCATAAACCTTTCCTGTTTTTTTATCCGTAAGTATGACCGTTACGCCTTCAAGTGGAGCATTGGTGAATTTTGTTAGCATCGTTCCTCTAGCCGACCATCGTAAAGTTGAAATCGGAATGTTGCCGACCTCAATAATTCCTTCTGGGTCATCGCATGGCGTATTCTGAGAAGTAAATGTTGTCCATTTCTCGCCGTTTGTCACGCGCACTGCATAGCTGCAGTCGCTCCGATCAAGGCTGAAAGCAAAAGCTCCGTCTTCTTTGAGCACTACCTTTTCGACTACTTCATTCAGGTTGTTCAATAGTTCAATGGTAGCTCCAGCGAGTGGCTCGTTGGTATCTTCGTCTATGACCATACCGGCAATAGAAAGCGTTTTTCTGGCTTGCATTGTGAAGTAATAGATGTCGTCTTTTCCTTCGCCTTCAGCTCTATTTGAGCTCAAATATCCTCGGTCCTTTTCGGGATTTACCAAGATGCCAAAATCGTCGCCACTCGAATTTAAGGGATAGCCCGTGTTCTCTACTTTGTAAAAGAATCCGTCTTTTTGTGAGGCTTCAAATACATCCAACCCGCCCAATCCGGGATGGCCGTCGGATGAGAAATAAAGTGTTCCGTCGGCATGGATGAAGGGAAACATTTCACTCCTTTCCGTATTTATCCCAGGACCTAAGTTAATTGGCGAAGACCATTCTCCATTGGTCATTCGACACATGTAAATATCAGTTTCTCCAAATCCACCTGGCTTATCACACACGAAGTACATTTTGGTGCAGTCGGTATTTAATGTTGGATGACCAGATGAGTATTGGTCGCTGTTGTGCTTGAATTCTATAGGCTTAGTCCAACCGGTTGCCAGTTTCTTACTTGTGTAGATCTTAAGTTTCGTAATCCGTTCCATGGACCTTCCTCGATGACCATCTGTGTAATTGTTTCGGGTGAAATACACGGTGTTTCCATCTGATGAAAATGCGAGTGGTCCTTCATGGAAACGGGTGTTCAATGGTCCTTCGAATAACCTTATTCCAGATAGTCCGCCTGTATTGTCGATGGTAGCTTTGTACAAATCGAGAAAGGGCTCATTGGTCCATTTGAAGGTGCGCTTTACGGCTGTTCCTTCGTTCCGAGATGAGACAAATACCAGTTCGTTTTTATAAATCGCCCCGCAAAATTCCGTGTGACCTGTGCTCAATGATGTGTTGGAAATCGTGAAACGATCTTGCTGCGACATAATCTCAGTGACGTAGTCAGCATTTTCTACATGCATACTGGTTCTTCGGTCGCTCTTGGTCGACTCGTGGTAAGATTTCATGATTTCGGCGGCTTGATCATATTTGCCATTGGTCTTCAACGTTTCGGCGTAGACGTAAGAATCTTCAGGATTCCAGCTGTTTTCCATGACGCGGATAAAATACTCTTCTGCCATTCCGAAGTCGCGTACTTTCCAGTAGGAGTAAGCAAGATTTCTTACAATATCTGGATGATCAACACCGTGGTCATCGAGCATTTGATAGACCTCGATGGCTTCGGCATAGGCCATATTCTCGTAAAGATCCCTTGCCTTGCGCATCTGACCTCCTTGGGCGATCATTACCACAGACACAAGCAGGAATAAGTTTGAAAATAGGAGTTTCATTTCGATGCGTTTTGTCGGTTAAAAGTATCTCGGTGATAGAATGGCGTCTTTCTTGAAGCGGAAATCATAGCTGATCATGATTTCGTGTGACCCTGAGCTGAAGGTGTTCAGCTCACTTATTGTATAGTCATAAGAATATCCGAATCGCATTTGATCCGTTACTTGATAAGACAATAGCATGCCGGCAGCATCGCCCCAGCGATAGAATCCTCCTACCCACAGCAAGTCGTCTATCAAGAAGTTGGCCGTAAGATCGACCGATACCGGTGATCCTGCTATGTACTTCGTTTGGAAGGTAGGTTTGAATTTTAAAATTGGGTGAAGATTTAAGACCAATCCACCGATCAAGAAGAAGTGCCTTTTTTCAGTTCCCTGAGCGACAACTGCTTCCTTGCCAGAAAGGTCGTTTTCAATCAATTTTGGTATTGATATTCCCAAAAAGTGATGATCCGACCACCAGTAAGCGCTGAATCCAAAGTTCGGCATTGGCTTGGTCGATACGTTTTGCTCAAAAGTGACATCTCCTATTTCTGTTCCTAGCAAGTCGGCCAGTCCTACTTTGAATAAGTTCAATCCGGCCTTGAGGCCAAATGCAATTCTGGATTTATGGTTTAGCTGAAATCGATACGCGAAATCCCCCATGATAGAGGTGTTGTGCACCGGTCCCAATTGATCGTTCACAACAGAGAATCCAAGTGCCGCCGATTTGTTGGGCAGCGGACTGTGAATGGCAAGTGTCTGAGTACGCGGACGACCATTTACTCCTATCCATTGTTCTCGTGCCAACAAAGTGACATTCATAAGGTCGTGGGATCCTGCGTAGCCAGAATTGACCGACAGGGTATTGAAGAAGTACTGAGTGAACTGTGGATCTTGCTGACTATTTGCCTGAAAGGCCAGCATTGCTAACCCTAGCGATAAAATTAAGTGTTTTATACTTTTCATAATTCGCATTTCTTCGTTTAGTCTCTAGCGATGTGCAGGAATCCTTGAATTGGGCCCATTCCTTCTATGCCCGTTTCTATGAGGTAGAAGTATGTTCCATCGGGCAGAACAGAAGCTCCTTTGGCATTTCCTTCTCCGGCAAAATCGTGGAGGTAAGGCTGTGCTTTGAAGACAGGTGTTCCCCATCTGTTCATGATTGTTACCGAGGCGTTTGGGTATTCTATCAAGAAATCGATGACCCACGTATCACCCACACCATCGCCATTTGGGCTTATGCCTTCTGGAATGACTTGAGCTTCTAAACATTGGTCGGCATCCTGAAAATCAGGAATGTCATCACCATCGCAGTCGTCAAAAGCTTCTTCGTACGAACCGTATCCATCAGGAATTCCATCACCGTCCGAGTCGTTGTCTTGGTAGTCAGGATCACCGTCACCATCCGTGTCAGTTGGATCGCTCGGATCTCCTACTTCGTCGACATCGTCAATTCCGTCATCGTCTGAATCTGGATCCTGGAAGTCAGGGTCGCCATCGTCATCTGTGTCAACAGGATTGTTGGGATCGTCTCCTGCTTCGTCTTCGTCGAGGATTCCATCGCCGTCGGCATCTTCATCCTGGTAGTCAGGAATTCCGTCGTCGTCGGTGTCGATAGGATCTCCGTCGTCCGACTCAACTTCGTCAGGAATTGAGTCGTTGTCTGAGTCTTCGTCCTGGTAGTCTGGTGTTCCGTCGTTGTCCGTGTCCAGTGAATCAGGATTGTTTCCGTTCTCGACCTCATCAGGAATGGTGTCGTTGTGAGTAAAACTCGAACCATCGGCATGTGTTGATCCGTTAGCATAGAATGTTACTAGTTCTGGGTTTATTTGATTATCGGCGCTAGTCGCGCAAATTTCGGTGCTGTACGCAGAAAGATGGGGCTTAGGAGGGTTGCAAATTGTCTGACAAGTAACATTCCATGTCGCAGGCGACACTTCACCTGAAGTGCATGAAACAACGTTATCCGATTCAATTCGAAAAGTAATACAGCCATCCCCACCATGGGCAGCAGAAGTTCCAATGTAGGAGTATCCGCTTGTACCTTTAGTGTCGATTGTGGCCATTACTTTTCCAGACGTTCCATTACCGTCATAAATTGTGAGTAGGTCGTATCCCGTTTCGAAAGCGTAATCTAACAGCGTCACCGAAATGACTTGATTGGCTGGATTGTCAGGACAATAAGTAAATATTACATCCTCATTGTTGTCGTAACTATACGAAACAGCTCCTACCGAACAGTCTTGTGAGAAAAGGACGTTTGCAGCTAGGATGAAAAATAAAGAGTGTAAATATCGAATCATATTGGTTGTATTAGTCTGTAATCTGAGTCAGTTTGGCACCGAAAGTGTCGTGATCGCGGATGTATAGACCGTACATAGCTCGTTTATTGAGTTGGGATTTGACCGTAGTAGAAAGGGCATTCCAAGTCAGGAAAAAGCACTTTATTTCATTAAGTATTTCGGGAGCAACTGTCTCTAAGTTCAGCAATTGCTGTGGTTTGTAGAGTTTATTGATCGTTAGTTCAGGTGATTCGATATTGGTCTTGAATCCCTGGTTTGTGGGTGTGCTTTGTGCATTGATAGTTAGCTGTAAGCAGGTTGCAATTAAAAAACCTAGTACTAATTGTTTCATGTTTCAGGCTTTGGTTGTGCAGCCGTCAACTATTTCAGTGATGCATTGGTATGCATTGGGGGGTAAAATTAGACATGGGTTTTGGGCTGGAGGTAAGCCTCAAGTATCGTGTTGTTGTCGGAAAATTCTGAGCGGGGGGTCGGTGAGGTTCTACTAATGGGTTCTAGCCAAGCGGAATCCCACGTCGTGGATATCAGCCAGTTCCTCTTGCCTCATGGCTTGATTGATCTCTACTTTGTATTGACCAGTAAGAGGGAACTGTTTGTTTTGTTTGAAGAGGAATCTATGGTCGTGCATGTTCCCAATTCCGCTTCCATACCATTGACCTGTAGGATCGGCAAGGAAGCATTCAACGGTATCGATAGATTGCTTTCCGTTGGGGAAATGAAGTGTGACAAAGAGAAATATATTCGAATACTCGTACTCGTTTCCATTTCTCAAATTCACATAGAAATTGTGACGAGTGACAGTATCGGCCACCTCAAAATTGAATTGAACGGGATTGTCCCAAGTCCATGCAGCCTTCGGGATCTCTTGGTTCTCTTCGAAGACAACTTTTGCGTCACACGCCCAGAGTGAGCATACAAGCGCAAAAGCAAGACTATATATTAGGACTGAGGACTTGATGGCTTGTTTGAGTTGGTGTCTTTATTATCCCCTTCAGCATCGCTGTTAGGCTTCTTACGGCGTCTGCTATTCGGGCTTTTTCCTTTGTTAGAAGGACCACCTTTGTTTTCACCAGGAGTTTTGTCTCTTGGTGCGTTTTTAGATCCGTCGCTTTCCCTTTGAGGGCCTTTTTTCGATCCGTCGCCTTTCGCTTGGGGGCCTTTTTTAGGTCCGCGTTTACTTCGAGGCTTATCTCCAGTAGCGCCTTTTGATCCACCGTCAGGAGATCGACGTTTTTTACCACGAGACTTCTTGGCTTTGTCGAATCGGGTTAAGCTATCCTGACCTACTACGTTGCCATAGTCAGTTTCCTCGATTACAATTTCTTCAACTTCTGCAAAGTACTCAAGATCTTCAGGCATCTTGCCATCCTTGTTCATGGCAACAATTTCTTTCACGTCATCAACGGAGATGCAGATTGGACTTCCGCCCACTGGTCTCTCATAGATGAAGTACATAACACGTTTGAAGATGTCGGTTTTGAAGTGAAATGCTTTAGCTTTCTTACTTTCCAACTTCGTATTTGGAGAAGGGAAGTCCCGAATAGCTTCCATATATTGGTCCAACTCGAAGTTGAGGCAACACTTGAGCTTTCCGCACTGACCAGCAAGTTTTTGTGGATTCAAGGCAAGCTGCTGATATCTGGCGCTGCTTGTACTTACCGTTCTAAAATCAGTAAGCCATGAAGAGCAACAGAGTTCTCGACCGCATGAGCCTATACCACCAAGTTTGCCTGCTTCTTGACGCATTCCAATTTGGCGCATCTCAATACGAACACGGAACTTGTCGGCCATCGATTTGATGAGCTCACGGAAATCAACACGGCCTTCAGCTGTATAATAGAATGTTGCTTTAACCTTGTCGCCTTGGTATTCAACATCACTGATTTTCATCGTGAGGTTAAGGTCTTTGGAAATGGTACGGGCCGCGATCATCGTGTCCCATTCCATTTGACGGGCTTCTTGCCATGTTGCAATATCGGCTTCTGAAGCTGCGCGCATTACTCGGCGGATTTCGTGGTTATCCTTGACTTCTTTTTTACGCATTTGAATGCGCACCAATTCGCCTGTCAAACTCACAATACCAACGTCATGTCCTGGACTAGATTCCACGGTTACAACGTCGCCAATATTCCAGTCGTCCTCAAGGGAAATGCGAAAAAATGCCTTTCTATCGTTCTTGAAACGAACTTCAATTATATTGAATGGTTTTTGTCCAGTAGGCAATTCCATACCTGACAACCAATCGAAAACTTCTAATTTATTGCACCCTGATACTCCACAAGCGCCATTGTTTTTACATCCACCTGGAGTACCACCACTCGAACAACTTTCACATCCCATCTTGGCTGTATGATTTATCTAAATAAGATCGAAACAAAGGTAATTATTTCGACCGTTTTTAAAGGGTTAGTTATGCTTCTTGTTCAACAGGACGCCGCAAAGCCTTGTGCATGTTGAGCGATAGGTCGGTTAAGACCAACTTGCCATAAACATTTCCGCTAATATCGTCATAAGCTTGATTGATAAATTCGCTCAATTGGACAATATTTCCACTGTTTATGAAGGGGGCAAATTTCGAAGCAAATTCAGCCTCCCTTGGACCAAAACGAGATAACTCGCCTTGGGTGTAATTTCCGACGATACATTGCCTCACCATGAAGAGTGCAAATTCCAGAAATTCCTTGATGTTCTCACGGCCAGTAGTGTGCATTTCGTTTGAAAAGTTCACTATTTCCGTAACATCTTTTTTGTAGCAGATTCGCATCCACTGAACAAATTGCTCGAAGTGAACGTCCTCCTCGTCTTGCCTCAGTTTGAGCCAAGCTTTGAAGTAGTTTCCATCTGCCATTTGCACGAGCTGCTCAACTTTTTCATTGCTAATGACTCCATCACGCAACACAAGAGCCGAACGAATATCATCGTCACTCAACTTGTGTACTTTGACCGATTGGGTCCTAGAAGTAATCGTTGCAAGCAAAGCCTCTGGGTTCTCACTTATCATGAGAAAAACTGTCTTGTCTGGTGGCTCCTCGATTGATTTGAGCAGCTTGTTTGCTGTCGGCACACTCATATACTCACACAACCAAATCACAACAAACTTGTAGTTTCCCGTAAATGATTTGAGCCAAATCTTTTTAGTGATATTACTGGCTTCATGCACATTGAAGGTGAGCTGCTTGTTCTCGGCATCAACTTTCGACCTCCAATGATGGATGTCGGCATAATATGTCTCCTTCAACATCTTTTGCCACTGTTCAGCAAAGTCATCGGAAACTACTCTTTTTGAAGCCGTATTGACAAATGGGTAAGAGAAGTGCAAGTCTGGATATTGCAAGTTTTCAAATTGCTTGCAAGAAGTGCACATGCCACAAGAATCACCATCAGCTTTTTTTTCGCAACTGATGTACTGCGCATAGGCAATTGCCAAAGGAAGCGCCCCAGCTCCAGGAGGGCCAAAGAACAACTGAGCATGACTAATGCGGTTGTCTTGAACTGCCTTAACTAGTCCGCGTTTAACTTCTTCCTGACCGATTACTTTTTTAAACTGCATGAGATGCTAAGATAGCCATGTACTTGCTTAGAAATCGGCTTTTAGGCCAACAATAAAATTCCTTCCCGGTGCAGAAATACCCGAAGCGAAGGTGCGGTAGTTCATATCCATGATATTCTCCACAGCCACAGTTGCCTCAAGCTGAGGAGCAATGAGGTAAGAAGTGTATAGATTCAATGTCCACCAAGATGGAGTTCCATCGATTAGCGCGAGATCAAAATTATCTGCTGTACCCGGAGCGTATCTTTCGATTGTTTTCTTACCGTTGAACAAACAAGTAAGTGAACCTCTAAAAGCTTTTGACTCATAGTTGATAGCTGCGCGTCCAAATGCCGGAGGAATGTGTGCCAATGCAGTGTCATTCTCCAAATCTTGTCCGTAAGTAAAGTTGTAATGAGCTTCCATCGACCAGTTTTCGTTGAGCTCGGCTTTAATGCCTGCTGAATATCCATAGATCATTGCCGTCGAAGCATTTTGCATGGACTGCACCCGAGCCATTTCTCCTTCAACCAACAAGGAATCATTCCCATTGAGCTGAGAGTCACGCAAGACCAAGGCGTCTTTCAAGATGGTGTAATAACCTGTTCCTTCTAGGTGTAGCTTTTCCTTCATGAATGACCGACTAATCGTGATCTCGGCATTGTATGCTTTTTCAGGGACTGCCTCGTTGGTAGGAACTTGAACAAAGCCTCTTTTCTCACGGACTTTCCCTGCATCGTCCACATTCGGACTGCGGAAACCGCTAGATATAAGGGCTGCAATTCTCCAAGCTTTAGACGGCGTGTAGATCAATCCTAGACTTCCCGTAAGTGCCTGGTTTTGAAGTTCGATTTCGTTGAACGGCAAAGAGTACCAAGTCGTATCGATGAAGGTGGCGCTCATCCCTATATTGCTGAAACGCAGTCCGCCGTTGATTTTAATCTTCTTGCTGGCTTTGAATGTAGCACTAGCATATACTGCTTCTGAATGCATAGAGCTTCCGCCATCCGGCAAACGTGAGGGCGCCCTGGCAGTTGACCCCTCTCCTAGAGTGAAAAACTCGGCATCTGAATTTACGTCGTTGTAAGTTACTTCCACACCATAGTTGAGATAGAGTCGGGGCTTGAGTCGTTTTTTGAGGTCGGCATTCAGACTATACACCCATAGGTCGTCGGTCTGAGTCGAGCGCACGGCATCACCAAATTTTCGCTGAATGCGTTGTTCGATGAGTTTTTGAGCGGCGAGAGTAACGGTCACTTCGTCGGAGAAATATGTGCTGTCTGTGAAATTTCCTTGTAGAGATATCAAGGTTCTTTTCTGCGGGCCATAGTGCCATTCAGCCCATCTCGGATTTCCATCCTTGCGCTCGCTCAACGCGTCGAAGCGAGGAATCTTACTCGAAGTAGAAAGGTGGAAATTGGCTTTGAGCTCAATGTCTTTTGCCGGCTTGTAAAGGAACTTTTGGAGGAAGTCCATTTGGCCGAAGGCCGAACCTCTTTGAAGCTCGGGAGTAGAATTTGGAATAATCTTATCCTGGCCATCTTCGAAAATAACGTAGTCATCTACGATTCCCCAATTCTCATCTCCGTGCTGACGCCACTTGCCCATTTGGAGGTCTTCATAGCTGGTCGCCGTGAAGGAGGTAAGTGAACCCACTTTTTCGCTGGCAATACTCACGTCGGCATGGAAGCTACGTTCTTGATTGGCTGAGGACAGTCGGCCGCGTGTCTGGCCGGTCACATATTGCTCGCCAGCTTCATCGGCAAGAATTGGGTCGCGGGTTTCAAAATGAACTACTCCACCCAAGGCATCACTTCCATACATCACTGCTCCTGGGCCGAAAATCACATTGGTTTGCTTTAGAATGGCGTTGTCAACTGTGATTGAATTCTGTAAATGTCCGGAGCGGTAGATTGCGTTGTTCATGCGCACTCCGTCAATTACGAGTAGCACTCTGCTGGCCTCAAAACCGCGAAGGATAGGACTTCCTCCTCCCATTTGACTCTTTTGGACCGCGATTTTACCCGATTGTTGAAGTACATCAGCACTTGTTTGCGGATTGCGAAAAGAGATTTCAGAAGAGCCAATAACGGCAATCTGATTGGGAAGATCACGCGCTCGAGCAGTGCTTCCAAGAATTCCTATGACTACTGCGTCGTCCATCTGAACAATGCTCTGGTGCAGGTAGAAAATTCGTTTTTTGACTTCACTTGGGTAAATGAATAGGTCGGAGTAGCCAATTCTAGATACTTGCAACGTATCGTTTTTGAAGTCGGTCATTTTCACCTCTCCATTTTGATCGCTATTGTATATTACTTGCGTTCTGAAGTTCTCGACATGGACATCGCTAAGGGCTGTTTTGGACTTGAAATCGCGGACAATGATGGTCTGACTTGTAGCAGCAAATGCAATAAGAAAAACGAAAAGGGTAAGTAGATTTTTAATACTAATCATTGAAAACGGTTTCGAGAACTATGCGCGAATTTACTTCTTTGATTCCTGAAACGTGAAGTTTGAAGTAATCAACTAAGGCTTCGAGTAATTTTTGGCGTGTTGCATTTGATAATAGTTCGTTCTGCTCATCAAATTTTGTGCCAAGTAAAGTCCGAAAACTTTCGGTTTCTGGATCTGCCAAATGCATGGGGTGTATTGGTCTGGCCATGGTGAAAACACCACCTTCCAAATCGAAGTAGCGGGCGTTTTGGAGATCAGTATGCTGCGGGTAGAACCCGTAATATGAAGACAGTTTTATAAGGAACAATAAATGGAAGTCGGGATACTCATCGACTTGGTCGAGCCATTGGTAAGCGTTCCAGATGAAATCAAAGAGATCAATGTTTTTGTAGTCTATCTCCAAAGAGCGGTAGAGGATCTCTGATAGAAAGAGGATCTGTGCGCTCTTGCGGATATCGTTGTGGATGGAGATAAATGGCTGTACCAACTTCATTTCACGGACAGCATGAATGTCGCGATCGGGTTTGATGTGCACCACCATATCGAGCAAAGTTCCGGGCTGCAGATGAGCGAGTGTTTTCGATTTCTTACTCTTTCGCACAAAAAATGAGGCATAACCGAAGTCCAGCGTAAAAATTCGGGCAATTACTGCCGAGTCAGAATAATTGAAATGGTGAATCACTATGCCGGTAGTGGGTTTTGTCATTGGAACAAAGGTCGGGAAACTAAATAGAGTAAGAGGAAGTGTTTAGAGTAAGAGGTTAAAGATTTTTGGGTTTTAATAGACTGGTTTTGTGTCAATTAATTGTAGATGAATGCTTCCGGACTTAAAAACAGAATGTTCATTTGTTGTTGAAAACTTGCAGCATCCAAATTTGTTGCTAAATTTGTCCTACAAAGAGATACTTCTCGCCAAAGGGCGACATCATATTTAAGACGCTAGTGTAAGTAATTACACATAGTTTAAAGTTAGGTTAGGCAGGGCAATCTTTGGTTGTCCTGTTTTTTTGTTTCATATTTTGACGGGTTGACTATAACAGAAACAAAAGTCTTACCACCAGCTCAACCCAGTATGGTTCGTATATTTATAGCCGCATAGGACGCCACAACTAATCCTCTTACCCAGTATATGGGTCTCACCTATTTGGAACTTTTACTAGACAGACCCGCTCATTGGGCAAAGCGATAGTCGTATCCTTTGCATTGGCCTGTGTCAGGAAAATAGCGTCGTCGAAATACTGTTTCCTTGCTTACTAAAATTTCCTCTAAAAAAACCGCCCTCAAAACCCAGTAAAATCAAACCTTCCAGCGCACCTCAAAAAAAAACTTCAGAAAAACGTAACCTGTAGGAAACATCGGCGTAAATAGTTGCAGATCGTCTTACAACTTACGTTCGCCGAGACTTACAGCTTTTGAATGGTAAGATGATCTGGTTAGAAAACAGTTAGTTAGTCTATTGCGTATTGAAGTGACCAGAAAAGGTAACTTGATTCAACCCCACCCTTGGGAGTGTGATATCTGGATATGACCTTTGATTCAAGTGGTATATTGATTTTGGTTTACTTAAAATACGTTTGATCAAAAGGGATTCGTGCTTGCACGAGTCCCTTTTTTTAGTTTTATCTAGTGCCCTTTCCCCTTGCCCAAGGCAAAACCCCATTTAACGTTTATCAACACCACCCAAAGCAGGCAACTCTCATACTCTGTGTATCTTTGTTGCTCCTTAGCCTAATTAAGAAAAAAGTAATTCATGGAAAGTTGGCCCGATTGGTTGAAACATACCAGCGCTATTCTGCTTGGAGCTATTGCTCTTGGATTGATGATATGGAGATTGTCACCCCTCTTGTTTTTCAAATTCTTGGCTATCCATGCGGAAGGGCGAATCACCAATTGGATGAGTGTCAAAATCAAAGGCCTCAATTATTTCTACCCGCTTGTTGAATTTACCACACAAGATGGAACGGTCATGAGTTACCGCGCGAGTGAACGCTGCGAGAACCGACCGATGTACCCCGTGGGAACCAAAGTGGGTGTGCGATACCTAAAAAAAGATCCTAAAAATGCGCGGACTAGCTATCCTGAATTGTAGCTAGTTGGCACTTGGCCATTCCGGATCATCGTCTGCTGAAAATATAGAATTGAGCAAGTCACTAAAACCAAATGACTTGTCTAAGATGTGTTTACTGATAAGCGAATATTCCGCCAATGCGTGCAACACAAATTCCATAAAGAGAGGCTTGTCCGCTTTCTCCAGTCCTGGAATATAACGGTCCACTAATTTTTGCAAACCATTTACACTGCTTAGAAGATCAACATATTCCTTGTTGCTTTCCCCTATCTCCATGGACAGTTCATTGCTGTTGAACCATTGTATAATAGGGTCATAAGGATTGGCGTCTTTCGAGCGTTGTGCCGATTCTGGATCAGGAAAGTAAGTAGGGAATGTAGTACGTATCGCCTGACCTATAAGTCGGATCGAAACGTTGTACGGACCTTCTTGTTCCCCTTCGTAAACCAATTCTACTTTACCCGTAACCGACTGGATCATACCAGAAAGATCACCTATTCGCAAAGTGGTTTTTTTCTCTTTGTTGAGAATCATTCGGCGCTCGGCGGTGCTCATCACGTTCTCGAATCCTGAAATAGATAGTCGAGCGCTAACTCCACTTTTGTTGTCGATGAACTCTGAATCCCGGGCTTCGAAAGAAATCTGCTCGATGAGGTTTTCCATCAACTCGGGAACAGCAATGCTCTTCTTTTGTTCAGGTGATACGAAAGCTTCTTGTCGAGTAATGGCTCGGGCTGTTTCGATTTCTCTAGGGTAGTGTGTGAGGATCTGACTGCCCACGCGGTCTTTGAGTGGCGTGATAATCGAACCACGATTGGTGTAGTCTTCGGGATTGGCGGTGAACACAAATCGAATATCCAAAGGCAACCTCAACTTGAATCCGCGAATCTGGACGTCTCCCTCTTGTAGGATATTGAACAGACTCACTTGAATTCGAGGCTGCAAGTCTGGCAACTCATTGAGAACAAAAATGCAGCGGTGACTTCTTGGAATCAATCCGAAGTGAATCACACGTTCATCGGCATAGTCCAAGTTCATGTTAGATGCTTTGATGGGATCCACGTCTCCAATAAGATCGGCGACGGATACATCAGGTGTGGCGAGTTTCTCTACAAATCTTTCGTGTCGGTGCATCCAAGCAACAGGTGTCTTGTCGCCCATTTCGGCAATGAGGGCCTTGCTTTCGCCAGAAATAGGATCCAAAGGATCGTCGTTCAAATCAGATCCTTCGATCACAGGAATATACTCGTCCAACAGACCGGTCATACTTCGAGCGATCCGTGTTTTTGCTTGTCCTCTTAAGCCCAGCAAGTTGATGTTGTGCTTGGATAATATCGCGCGTTCAATGTCTGGAATAACAGTGTCCTCAAACCCCACAATACCATCAAAAGATGGCTTGCCTGATTGCATACGTTCAATGAGATTTGAGCGCAGCTCTTCCCCGATTGTCCTGCTCTTGTATCCTGACTTTTTTAATCCGCCAAGTGTCTTAATCTTCTTCAATTCCTTCCCTTGCATCCCTATATATTTCTTCTTCTGTTTTTTTCAAAATCGTCGAACAAGGTGTCTCCCAGTCCTTGCAAGCCCGTGTAAAAAGCCTTGCCTTTATTGGCCTCAGTGAAATCCTCTACAAACTCCTGTAGGTGAGGGTCTGAGGCAATCATGAATGTGGTAATGCTTATTCCGGCTTTGCGGCATGCACGTGCTAGATTGAAACATTTACCAGTAATATAAGGGTCGAGGCCCCAGCTGTTTTTATAGTATTCACCGTTTTCCTTCAAGCAACTTGGCTTGCCGTCGGTGATCATGAAAATCTGTTTATTGGACGTTTTTCGCCTGCGTAGAATATCCATTGCACGCTCGAGTCCTGCGACTGTATTGGTATGGTAAGGACCTACGGTCAAATAGGGTAGGTCTTTCACTTGAATTTCCCAAGCATCGTTTCCAAATACCACGATGTCCAAAGTGTCTTTCGCATAGCGCGTCATGATGAGTTCGCTCAATGCCATAGCCACTTTCTTGGCGGGAGTAATTCGATCTTCTCCGTATAGAATCATGGAGTGGCTGATGTCGATCATCAAGACCGTCGACGTGCTGGTTTCGGCTAGCGTCTCGGCGACTTCCAAGTCGTTTTCTGTAAGGCGAAATTTATCTCCTAGTCCTTGATTTATTTGCGCATTGCGCAGAGACTGAGAAAAATCGATGTTCTCACGGCGATCGCCAAAATTGTAGCGCCTTCTATTCTCCGTTGTCTCTTGTCCTTTTCCTGGGGTTTGGGTTACGTGTTTTCCAGACTGACCTTTCTTCAATTTTCCAAAGACTTGGTCCAAAGCTCGCTTTCGAATCGCCTGTTCTGTTTTCTCGGTCAGGGTTCCTCCTCCTCCTTTTCCTTTGTCGCTTTCTTCTCGCAAATAGCCTTTTTGGCGTAATTCGTTGTAAAAGTCCTCTAAAGTATAGTTGTCATCAGTGAGTCCGTGCTCCTTGTCGAGCTGCTCCATCCAGTCCATAGCCTCATCGATATCACCTGAAGTATGGGTCAAGAGTTCAAAGAATATTTCCTTCAATCGCTCGAAGGGTGATCGCTTATCTTGCTCGGCTGTATAGCGTGTAAAAGTGACTCCGTTCATGGATAAATTTAGGTTCTGGTAGAAGTTGTTTAAAAATAACCAATTCAAAGGGCTAATGAGTCGCTAAAGATTACAATTTTTGTGAAATCCAGATTGTCATCACTTCAAAAGCCGACCATGAAGATCAACACACTGATTTCCATGTTCTTTCTGGCATTGTCCTTCTCCGCCTCCGCCACCCTTGTCGTGAGAGAGAACGTGCAGTTTGAACGTAATAATTGGCGCCTAAACAGCGAGCAACTCGATATGTTGCGCTCTTTTGTCGCCCAAAGTCACGGATATATTGTCGAAAAGATTGATATCGAAGGTCATTGTGATCATGTCGGTACCGAGTTTTTCAACATGGAACTTTCTCGCAAGCGGGCCATTTCTGTGTACGATATACTTATAGAGGAATTTCCAGATCAAGGCGATTATGAAGTTCGCTTTGTAGGTGAGAAACATCCCGTTTCTTTGTTTGAAGATGACGTAAACCGATGCGTGATGGTAGTCATGTACTTGCTGGAGCCCAATATCCAAGTCGTGAGCGCACCGATAGAGCGGTCATTATTCCCCGAAGAATTCCAATTTGAGCTTCTCGCTGATAAAAAA
>JBLHIB010000080.1:0-16157 GCA_047615865.1 Gammaproteobacteria bacterium | reverse complement strand
AGAATAAGTCATTGGATTGAACAAACATGGTCCCCAAACTCAAGTAGTGACCCGCACCAGCGTTGAATGTGATAGACTCATCCATACCCGGCATAATGAGGCCAGTAGTTCCCGAGTTGAAATAGTCCTTTGCTTCAAAGTTGTTTTCGACCGTAACAGTGAATGTGCGCGGACCGCTAATTTCTTCGTCGTCCTTGTCTTTCTTGCAGCTAGTTAGGAGGATGGCACATGCGGCCATGGACATTAGAATTGCTTTTTTCATCTTTATACGATTGGTTATTTGATTCGTTTCTAGAGCACGGAATGTGGCGCTCGATTTATTGAAGCGAAGTAAAACCAACCCAATTGGGAAATTCTTGCGAGAGTATCAGCGATCATATCATTTTGATCACGGAGTTATCACATGGTAAGAAGAGGATTATAAAGGCATGCCCATCTCAACCTGCTTAACAGTCTCTTTGAAATGGTGTAAATTCAATTGCAACATGCGATCGGAAATAGACAAGTCGACGTTGTTGATTTTGATGACGTCAGAAACCAAGCTCATCCCTTCAAATAGAGCATCCCAACTTTCCGGAGAAGAATCAATGACCCCGAATTGTGCAACCAGATTGCTATCAGGGAGATAAAGGAAATAGGCAAGCATGGCGTTGTCGGATGAAACAATGAAGCCTTTGCAATTGGTATTCACAAGAGTTTCTTCCTGATTGTCCCAAGAATAGGCGGCTTCGACTGACGATACCGACCAATCCCAATCGGTCATATCGGCTTCATTCACCTCAACAGTTGGTTCGCTAGGTGAATTGGACTCTCTCTTGAAACATTGGTACTCACGGCGAACTTCAAATCCGACACTTTTGTATACCGAAACTGCTCTTTCATTCTGCTGAATTACTTCAAGCAGTAAGTACGTAATTCCCTTCATTTTGAGATCGGGAAAAGCAAATTCATACATCGCAGCAACTATTCTCTTACCTCTAAATTCTGGTAAAACGCCTGTCCCAGTATTGAAAGCAATGACCTGACCAGCGCGATAATCGACAGCATGAATCATGAAAGCAATGAGCT
This sequence comes from Gammaproteobacteria bacterium, assembly GCA_047615865.1. Taxonomy (GTDB): domain Bacteria; phylum Bacteroidota; class Bacteroidia; order Flavobacteriales_D; family Sanyastnellaceae; genus JADFAK01. The sequence continues at coordinate 15,089 of JBLHIB010000080.1, read as the reverse complement.
CATCATTTTCGAAAACGCCATAAGAAAAGTCCAGTTTGACTCCAGCTGCTTGCCACCTTTCCAAATAGAAATCATGGTCTGTTGGGAACTCGATGTAATAGCCTTCAAATGCCTTCAAAAAGCAAGTTATCACCTCATGAATCTCAACCGATTCTAGCGTACGTATGTCCATTGAAAAATTCTAAAGATCGTTGCCCTTCACGACATGAAGTCGGTATTGAGCTTTGTTAAGCGTAGCGACTGCGCGCAAATAATCCAATTGGCTCTGAATGTAATTTTCCTGAGCTTGCATCAACTCAAAAGGGACTACTGTTCCCAAGTTTTGTCTTTCGATGCACTGCTTCAAAACTTCAGCTCCTAATGCTCGGCCCTCTTCGGCCAATGACAATTGTTCAGTTGCACCGGTTAGAATTGCCTCCGCTCCACGAACTTGCGCATTTGTACTTGACTTCAGTTGTTCAATGTGAAGCTCCTTCATTGCAATGCGCGCTTCAAGTTGCCTTTGCTCCCCGCGGAAAATGAGTTGGCCCAAAGGAATATTCCACATCACAGAAGCTGTAGCTCCTTGAGTTGGATAAACTGGCGTTGGAATATCTCCGAAAACCGAAGCATAACCACCTAGTTTCAATTCGGGCAACCATATTCCTGTGCGGATATATGATCTTTCCATTTCCATGGCTTCTAGCGTGTAGTTGGCCGCTTGGATATTGTGTTGCTTTTGGAAAAGCTCTTCGTTGACGACTAGTCTGTCGGCAGCGCTTTCCAATTCTAATGGCAGGAGTTGGTCAACCGCTTCGATAGTCACAGCCTCAGATAGATTCAAAAGCTCCATCAACTCAGCTCCGTGCATCGCTTGGTCCAACTTGGCATTGAGCATATTCACTTTTAGGTGGTTGTGATTGCTTTTGGCTAGGAGTAGGTCGGATTGGTAACGCAAACCAGCATCCACCTGAACCTCTAGTTGTCCGATCAACTCTTTATTTTGAGCTACCAATTGTTCGTAGGCCGCATAGTTGAACTGAGAGTTGAGAAAGTCGTAATAGGCATCGATTGTATTGAGTAAAGCATCATTTCGCTCGGCTTTGGTTGCGAATTCAGCGGCTTGAATCTCGAGGTTGGCGATTTGAGTTTCGTGAACTCCTTGAGCGAAGTTCCACGTTCCTTCTCCACCTAATCCGCCCCACAGGCTCTTTCTCGTAACGTCGGTGAAAAATCGACCATCGCCGTTCATGGCAGATCCCCACAAGCGATCGATTGCCAATCCAGCATATATTTCCGGCACCCACCATTCTCTCGATTCGAGGAACTTGGCATGTGCTTCATCTTGCTTTAGAATCGACTCTTGAATCGTAAGGTTATTGGCCCCACCCATTGCCAAGACTGTCGTAAGATCCAGACTCACCTTATCTTGCGCAATTGCAGCAAGACAAATGGTCAAACTCAGTACGATGGACAGTATAGCTCCGTTCAAATTTTTCATTTCTGCTGAGTTTATTTGTTGGCTAGTACCGCCTTCACTGTATCACCAGCTTTTACAAGTCCCTTGCCCTTGATGATCACGCTAGACTCCGCAGTGATATCATTGTTCAGGACCTCGAAATATTCTTTGTTGGCCAATCCCTTTTTGAGTTCCACCAAAATAACTTTTTCACCTTCAACCACCATCACACAAGGCTGACCTTTCACAATAACCTGTGCCGTCACGGGCAATGTCATCACGTTTTCTCTGCTTGATATTTGCATGTTCACTTGTGCATACATGCCCGGTTTGATCTTACCGTCGGCATTTTCAAGGTCAATCTCTACCTGCATGGTGCGTGAGTCGCGATCAAGTGAATTTGAAGTCCTACTAACATTTGCACGCAGTGCCTCACCTGCCAATTCCGGAAAGGAAATCAGAGCCTCCATTCCTACGCCAATTGCTGCTGCATCGGCTCCTGGAAGTGGAATGCTCAATCGAATAGGATCGTATTCCTGTATTTCAACCAAAGCCGTCGTGTTGCTATTGGAAATTCCGCTTTGAACCAAAGCTCCTTCATCAACATTGCGCACCGTTACTATTCCTGAAAATGGTGCTCTCACATAGAGAAATCCGATACGGTCATTGATGCCATCTAGCTTAGCCTGCGCCGATAAATATTCAGCTCTTGCGTTTTCTAGAATTTGTAGAGGTGTGAGAGCTGGCGTCTTGTCATAAGTCGCTTGCAATCGATCGTATGTGGCCTTTTTGCCTTCCAACTCGGCCGCAAACTGCTGCTTTTGGCGATAGAGCTCAGGATTATTCAGTTCAACGACAGTCTCTCCGCGCTTCACATTGTCCCCGATTTCTTTGTGTACTTTTTCAACCATGCCGCCTTCCATAGCGTACAACATGACCGATCGATTGGGCTCAGCAGTTCCAGCGACTGCGGTCTCTGATACAAAAGAACTTTGAGAAGGATGAACCACCTCAACACTTTGAACAGATCTGGCAGCAGCTTCATTTTGAACAGCTTGATCTTCAGCTTTGGGTGCACATCCTATTGCTCCAATTAGAGCTCCGGCAACGATGAAGTTGGTAATTCTATGCATGGACAAATTCATTTTCATTGCGATTGCTTTTTACCGATTAGGGCGTAGAGAATAGGAATAATATATAAAGTCAGGAGCGTTGCCATAAAGGTACCGCCGATTACAGCTATTGCGAGAGGAACGTTGGCCTCAGAGCCAACTCCAGTAGCCATTGCCGTGGGCAACAATCCGAAAATTGTGGTACCTGCGGTCATAAGTACTGGACGAAATCGATCTGATGAACCTTCTACAATAGCTTCCATGTTACTGGAGCCAGACTTGATAAGCGCGTTGATTCTATCAATGAGGATATTGCCATAAGAAACCGCAATTCCCACCATCATGATAACTCCCATCATCGATTGAATGTTCAGGTAAGTGCCCGTAATCCACATAAGGAGCGCAACGCCGATAATTCCAAGGGGGAAAGTCGAGAGAATGATCAATGGCAAGCGCAATGAACGGAAGAGCGGAGTAATGATGAGAAAGGCAAGAAGTATCGCCAGAATCAAACCAGTGGTAAGCTCTCCGAAAGAAGTCTTGATCGTCCCTACTTCACCGCTAAAGGTGATTTTATAACCCGATGGAAACTCCATCTCACCAATTCGTTTTTCAATTTCATCCGACACACTACCTATATCCGCATCCTCAATGCTAGCGTATACATTGAACTCACGCTGCAGATTGTAGTGATTGATCTCAACTGGATTTACTGACTCCGTTATCTTCGAGAAATTACGGAATGGCACCCCTTTGTCATGGAACTTACTGCCCACAGTCACATTGCTCAACACATTCTCGTCGTTGATCATGTGCTCCGGATAAGTCACACCCACATAGTAGTGGTTTCCATTGCGTTCATCGATCCAGAATGCTTTGTCGAAAGTCGCCGAAGAGTTCAAGGCCGATACAATGTTTTTCACAGCATCTACTGGCTCAACACCAAGTTCCGCAGCTTTAATTCGGTCGATATCAATGTCCTTAGTCGGTTGGTCAATTCTCTGCAAGATTCTCACATCACGTGTCGTCGGAATAGTGGCAATCGTGTCTTGAATCCTCTCAGCGATATCGCGCAGCACGTTCAGTTTATTACCAATAATCTTGACATCAATAGGTGCAGGCTTACCGTCATTGAGGGCAGCAGTGATCAATCCACCCGTATTGAAACTTAGCTCAATTCCCGGGAAAGCATTCTTCATTTTCGCACGCAATTGGGAGGCATAGTCGAAGGTGCTTTTGCTCTGGCCTTCGATCAATTGAATGCCTATAAATGCATCTTGTGTCCCTGAATTGGGTGTGTAAGCCGCTGGCAAATCATAAAATATGCCGATGTTCGATATGATCTGGTGCAGGTCTGACCCTAACTCAGCTCGTATGAGCTCCTCCATATCTTCAATCACTTCGGCCGTGGCTCGGAGCGGTGTCCCCGACTCCATGCGGACTTGAATTTCCATTTGCCCCACGTCCGTCTGCGGAAAGAGCTCGTATCCCAAGTTCTTCATGAGGAAGAGTGATACGATGAACATCAAACCTACGCCAACAAGGACGATGCCTTTTCTTTGGAGTGCTTTGACTAAGCTGTTTTTATAACGCGTTTTAAGTCCTTCAATAAGTCTTTGGAAGAAGCTCAACTTCACTTTTTTACCGTCATGGTCTTCAGCCTTCGGCAAATGATTTCGGAAGAGGAATGCCGCAGCTAGTGGAACCAAGGTGAGCGAAAAGATATATGAACCTACCATTGCACCTCCCACTGTGATCGCCAAGGGAGAAAATAGAAACTTCGCCATTCCGGTGAGGAACATAACTGGGAAGAATACGACTATTATAACCAGAGTTGAGGCCAATACTGGAGTTGCAACTTCAAGTGCAGCGTCCATGGACCCTTGCCACGCCGACTTCCCCATTTTAAGATGCCGGTCAATGTTCTCGAGCACCACAATGGAGTTATCCACCAGCAGTCCGAGGACCAAGGCAATTCCACCAAGTGTAATACTGTTGATGGCTTGTCCAGTGAAGTACAAGACCAGCAGTCCAAAGAGGATAGACAGCGGCAGACTCACACAAACAATGAGTGCCGATCGGAAGTTTCCTAAGAAGAGAAAGAGCACTAGTACAACCAAAATCAACCCGCCAACGGCAGCTCTAGTCAGTCCAGAAATTGAATTTCTCACATAAGAACTCTGATCGAAGATCACGTTGAGTTCAACATCGTCTGGCATCCTTTCTTTGAGTCCTGGGATGGCGGCTTTTACAGCTTCAACAGAAGCAATTGTATTTGCGCCTGGTCGCTTAAAAATAGGGAGATAAACCTGCTCCTTGCCATCTACACGGGCAATATTGGTTTGAATTACACTGGCATCCTCGGCATAACCGACGTCCTTTATGTAGATAGGATTGCCATTGCGGTAAGTGATTACGATGTCGTTGAAGTCCTCGACATGGATGATCATTCCCTTGGCGTCGATTCCGTAGTTGATAGAACCGATTTCGGCAATTCCTGAAGGAATCATCGTTGTGTTCTTCTTAATTGCGTCGTTTATCTGCGTTTGTGAAATACCCGTCGCAGCTAATTTATTGGGATCTACATAAATATGAATTCTCCTCAAGGACCCTCCGTAAGCGGCAGGTGCTACGATTCCTTTAACACCACTCAGCATTTGCCGAAGGTTATAATAAGCTAGACCGTACAATTCCTTGCCGCTCTTCTCCTTGCTGCTCACTGTGAGCAGCATCAAAGGCTTACTCGCCGTAGGATCAAATGGCTGAACCATCGGAGGCAAAGTACCAGGAGGTTGGTAATACATATCGCTCATGGCATACGATGACGTATTGGCCATGGCCTCAGCAGGATCGACGTCTTCACCGTAATAATTCGTTACGATGCTCACTCCCATCATGCTCTTGGAAATTTGCTTTTCGATACCTGGCGACTGACCCGTCCATCGCTCCATACGACTTGTGATGTCTTTTTCGACTACCTCAGCTGGCATTCCGGGATACAGGGTAATAATCTGCATGGCCGACTTCTTGAATTGCGGGAGAATATCTACCGGCATTCTCGGCACCAAGACAACAGCGAGAGCGATGACCACCATGGCGAAGACAAGAACGAGGTAATGGTTTTTAAAGGAGAGTTTTATCATCTTCAGTCAGGGGTTTTCACTTCCGTCGAATAGTCTATAGCTAGCGCCACAACTTGAGTCCAATGACAATAAGCTGAAGGCCAGAAAGAAAATAAAATCAAGGTCAGCGGGTAATTGAAGCGTTGCCTGAATCCGTCTTAAAATCGAGAAAAGTGTATCGCTCGCAAACATACAAAGTATTGAAGAGGAAATGACTTATGGAGAAGGACATCTTGGGATGAAGGGCCCAGAACAATTGGAGTTTTATATTGGATGTAGGCGCGACTTCGTATTTTGGTAGCATGAATGAAGAACTTGTCAAATCAGATTTATGCAGAAACTGTGGATCGCCTGACCTGAGAATCTATTGCGCCTCTTGTGGACAAAAGACGCTTTATTATCGATTCAACCTCAAGGACTCTGTTCGTTGGTTGTTTGCGAAGATCTTCGACATGGAGCAAGGCTTCTTTCACACCACGATGGAACTGTTCAGGCGACCAGAGAAAGTCATTGGCGACTATTTAAGTGGAGCAACTCGTCCATATTCTCATCCGTTCAGATTTGTATTTCTCTGGAGTACAATAGGAATACTGGTTGGATACTGGCTTGGGACCTTCGAGATGCTCGTCGAGCAAATAGGACCAACTGGAGCAGGTCAGTCCGACATGGAGCAGAAGGTCAATGAATTCATTCAGAAGTACCTGAATCTGGTCGTCGTTGCCATGATTCCGTTTCTCGCGATGTGGAGTAAATTATTCTATCACCGGCGTAAGTTAAATTTCACAGAACATATTATCATCAATTGCTATGGAATGGGTGCGGCCTCGGCAATTGGCATCGTGTTCAATTTCCTTTATTTCATTCCAGGAATGATGGGCTATGTCATGATCATTTCTGTACTAGCCATGACATTGGTAACAGGCAGAGTGTATGCCCGGTTTCTCAAAGAGAACCTATTCATCTCCGCATTGAAATATCTTGTCGTCTATTTTCTCGGTTCAATTGTTTCCGTGCTTATTGGAACCATCATTGCAACCGTTGCTATGCTCATATTGAATTTGGGCGGTCTAGTTTAGTTGGCACCATGCTTCGACCAATCGTTTAGTAACTTCTAGGATCAGCAATAACGCAATTCTGTATTAGGCCCTTTTACGGCCTTCAACCACTAAACTTAATAGGAGAAAATTGGAACACAAATCTCCAAGTTTTACTGCCCATTCGAGCAACCGGAACAAGGTCGCTTTCCCCCTCAAAAGGAAGCGATAAACAGGTCACTCTGTTTGACTCAATTTTTTTTAGAAATTAATCTCTTGGATTTTACTGAATATTTTTACCTTTGCCGCCCACTAACGGAGAGATGCCTGAGTGGCCGAAAGGACTTGTTTGCTAAATAAGCGTACCTCACAAGGGTACCCAGGGTTCGAATCCCTGTCTCTCCGCAATAATCCTCTATCACGCATTGAAAAATGTTGATAGAGGATTTTTTATTGGAGTCAATTCCTCTCTATGCCTTAGGATACTCAACCCTCACGTGATAGATACTCATCAATCGGCGCTTAAAAATTTCGCGGATGAGAGTTATCTCTTGCAAGGTGATGTTGGCATTGTCAAATTGACCGCGTTGCATCTGACCGTCGATAATGCTGTCGACCAATGTCTCCAAGGTCGCTGCTTGTGGATCTTTGACGCTTTTGGATGCCGCTTCAACACTATCGGCCATCATAAGCACTGCAGATTCTCGTGAGAACGGTTTGGGCCCTGGATAAGTGTAATCTTCTTTGTTCACGTTTTCTTCCCCCTGCTCTTCAACCGCACGTCGATAAAAATATTCTGTTCTCGTAGTTCCGTGGTGACTGCGAATAAAATCGATGATCTGATCCGGTAATCCACGTTTTTGGGCGATTTCAATTCCGTCGAGGACATGGCCAATGATGATCTTGGCACTTTCGTTGTAATCCAATTCGTCATGTGGATTCTCAGCCGTATTCTGATTCTCGATAAAATACTCCGGCTTATTCATCTTACCAATGTCGTGGTACATAGCGCCAGCGCGCACGAGCAAGGCATCTCCGCCTATTCGATTGATGGCCTCTTCAGCCAGGTTGGCTACCTGCAAAGTATGCTGAAAAGTACCCGGAGCTTTTTGGTTCAACTCGCGGAGAAGTGGATTGTTGGAATCTGACATCTCGATCAAACTGATCTCCGACATAAAACCAAATGTTTTTTCGAAGACGTAAATGAGTGGGAAGGCAAACAGGCTCAACATGGCATTGCCTCCAAACCAACCGTAGTAGGTCCAGTCTACAGATTCAATCCGGCCCTCTTGAACGATATTGAGTCCGAAATAAGTGACTGCATAACTGCCGAAAATGACAAAAGTTGAATTAAAAAACTGCGATCGTCTTCTCAAATTGGACATTCCATACATCAACAGTATACCCGCGAAAATTTGTAGAAACACAAACTCAAAAGGATTTGGGACAATGAATGAAATAATGAATACCGAGACAATGTGCAGGAAGATAGCCAGTTTGGCATCGTAGAATGCTCTCACAATTATTGGGAGCGTACACAAGGGTACAAGGTAGATGTGCAGGATCTCCACTTTGAGGGCAAATTTTGAAATCAAAACCATTAGCAACAGGAGCAGCAATACAAAAAGCACCCTTGAAGGTTGTTTGAGTACTTTCGGATAAAGGAGCTTCAAGAATATCGCCAAAGCCACTAGACATACACTTACCAGAATCAGCTGACCAGCAACAACAAACCAGTACTGCTTGAATCCTCCTGTGCGTTTCTCATATCCTTGCTTCAAGGATTGCAGTACCTGATACCTTTCGGCGTTGACCAGGTCTCCTCTTCGGATAATGGCCTCGCCCACATCAATTTTACCCTTTTGCAACGGAATGCGCTTCAGGTCTTGTCCCAGAAGAGTTTGAGTCTTTTTCGGACTAAAACGAATGTTGTAATCCAGTGAGTTTTGAATGAGAATCCCTAAAAAGTCTTCATCGACAGAACGCTCCGCCGTAATACGCTTTTTCGCATAATCAGCAGCCGATCGCAAATCAAACAAGTCCCCTAAAAGAATCTCTTGAGCAATGTTGTTATCAATTAATGTAAGGTAGTCGGTAAGCTCCTTGCCTTCATGAGCGACATCCAGACTCACCACTCCTTGCTTGAAAATTTCCTTGAGGATACTCACCCCGAGGCTTTCGTGAACTGTGAGGTTGATGCTATCTCGTCGGTCGGTTCGCAGCAAGGCTGCAATTCCATCTGCATCCTTGCTTTTATTCGACTGACTCCATTCTTTGTTCAGACGCTGACGAAACTTGCGCACTTGAAGTGCCTCAGCATTCTCATCAACTATATAAATAGGCACGAAAGAGGCGACCATTCTGTTTTTGGCAGAATCGAGTTCAGCGTCGGTCTTCTTTATCGCAAAAGAGAAAGGCGCATTCAAATCATCGTGACGCCAAGACTTCCCCTCTTCAAACTCGTATTTGAATCTACCTTCTCTGGGGAAAAAGTACACGATCAACAAGGCGCATGCTGCAAACAAAGCAATGGTCAGGATCGCCTGATGTCGGTCTCTTATGTAGTTGAGAAATTTCTCCAAAATATTGATTCAGATATGGCGCAATTTAGTCAAAGGTTGGCACTCCCTTTCAAGCGAGGAATATAAGCTGTTCACATTTCTATGCTAGTTAATATCTCAATTCAGCTCATCGTTTTAGAAGTACAAGGCAATCCATTTTTCCAGACCGAAATAACAGAATAAAGTAACGAGGCCAACAGCAGCCAAATTGAGGAATATTCCAGCCTTTGCCATTTGAGGAATACGGATATAGCCGCTGGCAAATACAATGGCATTTGGTGGTGTACTCATCGGGAACATAAAAGCACAACTAGCCGCGATTGTTACTGGCACCGCAAACAATAGTGGTGACTGTCCTCCTCCAACAGACAAGGCCGCGACCATGGGAACAAAGACATTTACTAGAGCCAGGTTACTCATTAACTCGGTCAAGAAAAGCGCAACAAAAGTGAGAGCAAGTATCAACAGCAAGACTTCTCCGGCTCCAAATCCACTGAATTGGTTCGCAATCACTTCGATGAGTCCAGTTGTTTTAAACCCATTGGCCAGACTCAATCCACCTCCAAAAAGCAATAAGATTCCCCAAGGCAATTTCTCGGTATCCTTCCACTCCAATAACGGAGTCGATTCGCCCAGTTTTGATGGCAAGACAAACAATAGTATTGCCGAGAAAATTGCTATTCCGCTGTCTGTAAGTATCACGCCAGCTGGCATCAAGCCCTGCAGCGGTCCTCTAAAAATCCAAAGACAAGCGGTCAGCACAAAAACGATCAACACAGCACGCTGCTGCGTTGTAACAGCCCCGAGCTTGTCCCATTCCGACTGGATCAGTTCTTTGGCAGCCTGGAAATCTCCCAGTCGATTTGGATAAACGAATTTCACCAAAATGAAGAACACGACACCCAGCATAATAATGGAGAAGGGCAGCGCGAAGAGCATCCATTCCATAAAGCCGATTTCAATATCATATGTCTCCTGTAAAGCGCCAGCCATGGCCGCATTGGGTGGCGTTCCTACTAAAGTTGCTATTCCGCCAACATTGGCAGCGTAAGCTATACCCAGCATCATGGTAAGTGAAAAGTTTTGAGCTCCCTTGTCGTTTTTTTGGCCTTTGGCAAATAACAGCCCTACCACCGAGGTCGCTATTGGCAGCATCATTACCGTGGTTGCCGTATTGCTAATCCACATACTTAGCAGCCAGGAACTAAGCATAAAACCAAAGATGATTCGATTGGCTTTGTTGCCTGTCAAACGAACTACCCCCAAGGCTATTCGTTTGTGCACATTCCATTTCTCCATGGCCAATGCCAATACAAAACCGCCCATAAAAAGGAAAATGAACTTGCTACCATAAGGCTTACAAGCATCATTGATACCCATTACTCCCAACATTGGAAACAAGAGAATCGGCAAAAGTGAGGTCACGGCCAAAGGCACAGCCTCCGAAACCCACCACACAAGCATCCAAATAGCCACGCGAACCACAGCCCACGCTTCTACCGACAACCCCTCTGGAGAAGTCAACATCAGAAGGAAAAATAATCCTGGTCCTAACAACAAACCGAGTCGGCGAGTGTTCAATTGATATGCTGCTTTTTCACTTTCCATAGAACCCGCAAAATGAGAACTCCAATTGACTAATGCAAGAGCACAGTAGGATCACTACATTTGCGCACGCAAAATTATTGGCATGGCACGAGTAAAAAGACTGTTTAGAAAAGGTGAACTACTTGAAGTAGAAATCATCGACATGGCTTTTGGAGGCAAAGGAATTGGCAAAATCACTACTGATGAAGGGGATTTTACTCTTTTTGTACTGAATAGTCTGCCCGGCCAACTTGTCCAAGCCCGTATCACCAAGTGCAAGAATCGGTATGCCGAAGCCAAGTTAGAATTGGTTCTTCGTCCTGCCAAAGAACAGATCGAACTCCAATACCAAGAAATCCCTGGAGCTCCTTACGCCTCACTTCCTATTGAATTGCAGCATGCGTTCAAGGAGCGCACTACGCTTGAATTGTATAAGCGAATTGGCAAGTTGGCCAATATCGAAGAGGTTTACAAAGGCCTCATCCCCTCGCCCACTACTTGGCACTACCGCAACAAAATGGAATATTCTTTTGCTGCGATAGTTCATCGTTTGGACACCAATGAAAAGTCGGATGAATTTGGATTTGGCTTCAAGCACCGTGGAACTTGGTGGGCCGTTGAGAATTTGGATCGAGACAGTGGTTTGTTTGACCAACAAGTTGAAGATCATCTCATCACCATTCGAAACTGGTGCGAGGAAAGTGGTCTGCCCGCATGGCATCCCCCGCGCAGAGAGGGTTTCTTTCGATTCCTGGTTGCTAGAAAGAGTTACGCCACGGGCAAATTGTTATTCAACTTCGTAACGTCTTCTGCAGGTCTAGAAAAATTTGATCAGCAGGCATTTCTTGAATTGATGAAATCGTGTTTTGGCGATCGCTTGCACGGAATATTGCATACCGTCAATGACGACACAGGCGACCGCGTTGAGGCTCGTGACGGAGAGTCTACCCTCATTTATGGAGAAGAGAAGTTGATCGAGAGCATCGGCGGACTGGACTTCGAGATGAGTATGTACAGCTTCTTTCAGACGAATCCACAAAGTGCCGAACGACTTTATGCCGCTGCGCTAGAAGCTATTGGAGATTCTGTTGGCCCTGACGATGTTGTTCTGGATTTGTTCTGCGGAACAGGAACAATCAGTCAGCTTGTCGCTAGAAACTACGATTGTAAAGTTGTCGGTGTCGACTTGATTGAATCGGCCATTGAGGACGCTAAGGCCAACGCCATTAGGAACAACATCAAAGGCATCAAATTCTTTGCTGAAGATGCTGGGAAATTCCTTTTAAATCATCCTGAATATACTGGCAAACTCAAAACTATTGTCTTAGACCCGCCGCGCGCAGGAATATCACCAAAGACTCTCAGGAAAGTAATCCGATTGGGAGCTCAGCGTTTGGTTTATATATCTTGCAATCCAGCGACACAAGCACGTGACGCTGCACTTTTGAAAGAATCAGGATACGAATTGGAACAACTTCAACTTTGCGATCAATTTCCTCATACTTCGCACGTTGAGGCTATCGCAGTTTTTGAACTAAGACATTATGGACAAGGGCTTTTGGAAGAATAAATACCAGGACGGCAGCACTGGTTGGGATACAGGAGCAATAACAACCCCCTTAAAAGAGTATTTTGATCAGCTCACGGACAAGTCACTTCGTATTCTTATTCCTGGGGCTGGAAATAGCCATGAGGCAGAATATTTATTTGCCAGCGGCTTTACCGATGTAACAGTTCTCGATATTGCCGAAGAACCACTGCAGAACATCGCACTGCGCCTTCCCTACTTCCCGAAGAACAAGCTAGTATGTGCCGACTTTTTCAAGCATAGCGGTCAGTACGACATCATCATCGAACAGACTTTCTTTTGTGCCCTCCCTCCTACCATGCGGGATGATTATGTAAAGCATATGAGTACACTTCTTGCGCCTAAAGGCAAATTAACGGGCTTGATGTTTTGCTTTCCACTCACTGAGAAGGGACCACCTTTTGGAGGAAGCAAAGACGAGTATCTCCAACGGTTTTCAGACTTATTCAAGGTTGACGCATGTGAATTGGCCTACAATTCAATTGAGCCGAGACGGGGGAATGAGCTTTGGGTGAGCTATAGTGGGAAGTAGTCTGTAGGCTTTTTTTTTAAATCCTAACTGCCCTGATCCAAGATTATGGCAGCCTTGTCAACTATCAGAATAATCCTACAAGCCTTCTGAAACTATAATCCGACCAATCTAGTACGACAACACAGGACTTGTTTCTTCTCGATACGCATTGACGCAAAACCATAGCGACGTTGATTAGTTTTTACAACCAAAAACTAAATTATCACTATGAAAAAGCTTACTCTTATTGCTTTTGCTATGATCCTTGCCTTAGGCTCATACACGCAATTCAACATTTGGACCGATCACACCAAATCGATTGATTATGCTATGGACAATAGTGATTGCGACAACATTACTTTCGGTCCGCTCTCAACCATCTACCCAAGCCTTGGAGATGAATTCCGATACACAATCGTGAATGAAAAAGACGCAGTGCATTTTTACACCATCAACATCGACGAACTTCCAGCTGCACACACAATGCTTTGGGAACTTGAACGCTTGTCTGGACCCTATTTGCCAGAATTGTTCACCTCCAACTCCATGGACTTCACACAAGTCATGAATAAGCGCTCCTCTGACAAAACGGTTTTGTTTGAGATTTATGCAGTCCGCCTATACTCTGTTGACCCAAGCGGGAAACAAGATCTTTACGACGAAATGGAGGTTTACGTCTTGCCCAAAGCCAAAGGTTGGAGAGAACCCTATATCGAAGGATTCAATTCACCTATGATTTCTTCAGGAGGGCGCCCTGACGACCTGGGCCGTTTGAAGGCAACAAGCTATCCTGATTTTTCAGGAAATGGCAACGTCCGCAGCGACCTCAACTCGTTTCCAGAAAAGATCTCGGATATGTGCATCTATCCAACGCACTTTGCTAACGCCAGCATTGACGGAATGGACGGCGAGCCTTATTTAGGTGACGGTTGTCTCAGCTCCATTCTGCCGGCTTCGCAGACTGTTCGTGGAATAGTTGATTATCAAGACATCACAAAATGTCCAACATACAACCCCAAACAATACGACCATTGTGAAGACCGATGTGGACTAGACGCATTTCAAAAACCATACGATCAATACGCACATCCGGCGACGAGTATTTCTTCCAAAAACGAACTGAATGTCTATTCATATCAAGTGGCGGACAAGAAGATGAACTATGGTCTAAGCATCAAGATACCCGAAGACTTTGAAGAAGAGGGCTTTGAAGGTCCAAATGGAGAATTAGGTCAAGACAGGTGGCACATAATTGCCTCGTTCCACCAGGCCAGTTGGCCTATTCCCAGCAAAGAAATTAAGGCCAATTGCAATTCAACATTGCAGGTCCTCTATCTAGGAAACAATCAAATCGCCATTCAGTATGGAATCCTTGGGTTCAATAGAACAGGTTTTGGACCTTTCACCATCCAGAAAGGAGAATGGTTCGACCTAGTTTTCGAAGTCCGCTGGGGGCAATTTGAAGGCATTTCGACTTACGGAACATATGGAGAAGAAGCTGGCTCTTTATCTATTTGGTGCAATACAGGTGAGGGATATGGCCAACTATGCCTGATGCCAGCAACTGATTTTTATAGAAGCCACCAGGATTTTAGCGAGCAGACTAAGAATATGAGTCCGTTTACAACAGACGACGAATACAGTGTGGTGTACGGTCCAAATGTTGAAAACATTAACCCTCCTTACCTCGCGTTGAATCAGATGCGCGGAGGAAGTGATGGTACTCGCGGTTTTAATTACGCTACGCAAATATTTTACGACGAATTGCGAATGGCTCCTGAATTGGAAGATGTATTTATAGGTGAAATACAAAGCTCCGTGGCAATTCCTGGAGGCTGCGATCCCACTTGGATGGAAGAAGAAGAAGAAGAAGAAGAAGAAGATAATGATGTAGACTCAGATGATGATGACGACAACGGAGGGGACTCAGATGACGACGACGACAACGAAGGGGACTCAGATGATGACGACGACAACGAAGGGGACTCAGATGACGACGACGACAACGACGGGGACTCAGATGATGACGACGACAACGAAGGGGACTCAGATGATGACGACGACAACGACGGGGACTCAGATGATGACGACGACAACGAAGGGGACTCAGATGATGACGGCGACAACGAAGGGGAC
>JBLHIB010000079.1:0-16516 GCA_047615865.1 Gammaproteobacteria bacterium | reverse complement strand
CCCAATAGCAATGGATGGGTCACGGCTTGGGGACATTCGATTTTCACGTTATTGGAAGACAATGCCAATCCACGAGAAGTACTTGATACCTATTTTCCCGATATTCCTGTTGCAGCTATGGAAGAAACTTCACATTCCGTGTGGGTGAATTCTGCCGCACTCGAAGAGATGGGAATTGATGGTGATTCGGAAGATCCAGTGGGCGGGCTTATTGTCATGGAAGACGGAGAACCCAACGGTATATTAATGGACAGTGCGGGTGACATCGTACTTGCAGTGGCTCTTGCGACTAATGCAATGATTGAAGAGCAGAATTACGCTGGACTCGTCGATTTTGGTCTGCCTGCGATTGCTGAATTCGGAATAACCTCCATCTGCGAAGGCCGCACCTATTGGAAGCGAAACTACATAGAAACCTGGGAACAAATCAAGGCTGATGGAGAGCTCACTGCTCGAGTGACTTTGGCTCCATGGGGGCACCCTGAGGACGACGATGTTGAATTATTGGCAGCCCTCACCGACCTCTATGATGAAGGAGATCAAATGCTTAAAGTTGACGAAATCAAGGTTTATGTCGACGGCATTACTTTAAATGGAACAGCTGCATTGGACCAACCTTACGTTTACAATTTTGGTTGGCCATTTACCAACGGAACAAACTACTTCACTCCCGAACGGCTTGAAGATTATATTACTCAACTTGAGTTGATTGGATACGATTTTCACATTCATGCTATTGGGAATCGTGGAGTTCAGGAAGCGCTTGACGCCATCGAAGGAGCTCGAAATACAAATGGAGATGTAGGTGCCAGACACAGGATGACGCACTTGGAGATTGTAAACGAATCTGAATACACTCGTTTTGCCGAATTAAACGTTGTTGCTGATGTTCAGGTGAGTGCCAATTGGACACAACCAGCGCAATGGGCGGAAAATGAATTCCTTGTGGGCGCATCGCTTTCAGAAAACTTCATTCCTATTAAAAGCATCTACGACGCTGGAGCACGAACAACATTGAGTAGCGACTGGGATGTGAGTACTATGAATCCGTTTCGCAGCATTCAAAACGCAGTGACAAGAGCACCTCAAAATCTTCCTAGTGTTGAAGCTGCTGTGGATGCTCGAACAATCAACTCAGCATGGGCCTTGGGCAATGATGCGTTCACAGGAAGTATAGAGGTAGGTAAGCTCGCTGATTTAATCTGTGTCAACCAAGACATATTTACAATTCAGGAGAATCAGATTTCGCAAACAGAAGTGACCATGACTATGCTTGGAGGCGAAATCATTTTTGAAGACACAGGTTTCCCTCAAAACATTGACGATTCGCCAAGAAAAGCTGACTTCGCAATGAACCCAAGTATTACTCGAGATTACACGACGATTAGTCTGCCGGCAACAAGTCAAAAATGGAAAATTGAAGTTTTCAATTCCAGTGGTGCGCGGGTATTTCAGGACCGCTCAAACAACGGTGGTTCATACACACTCAATTGTGATGCATTTAATGAAGGGGTATTTGTGGTGCGCCTATCGGCAAATGGAGAGCAGCTAACGCGGAAGTTGTTGGTTTACCGCTAGGGATTGCGGTTATGTTGGGAACAGCATCTCGACGAAGCGGCGCAATAGGTATTGAATACTTCAACTTTGGTTGACCTGCTTTGCTCGATGACCAAGTTGTCCTGAGACCCTTTTTCCTCAATTACAGAATTGTAAAAAGACGTGTCTTTAATCTAGATAATTGTTCCTCTTTAGAACCCCGTCACTGAGACAAAAAAAGCCGCCCATAATGGACGGCTCCTTCTTTAGATAAGCAGCAAGAGGGCTCCCTCTTAATTTCTGTATTTCGGAACATTGTCGGTAGGACGAATGTCGATAGTTGTCTTTTTCATTTCGATTCGGTAATTGAATTCGCCGACTTTCCGTTCAATTACAATCGAGTCTTCAGTCGCTGATCGGTAGCAGTCGCATTCTTCCCAGTCTTCAAAATAGAATCCGTTCGAGTTGCAAATCAATAAAAGGAAAGAATCGGCCCCGTTGCGACCTGGAAGACCATAAGGCCTTCCTGGCTCTCCTGGATTGGTCCATACTTGGTAAGTTCCGTACCAGTATTCCCAAGGATTCACGAAATATTCGAAGTCAAAGACACCTTGGTATGTAGGATACATTTCACCCAAAAATGGATTGTTGGGCATAGAAGGGTTATTGTCCCAGTAACTATATGGAGCTTGAAAATCGTAGTCAATTCCAAAAAACGCCTGACCATTCGATCCACGGGGCCCATAGTCGGGTTCCGTAACAACGATACAACTGGTCAATGAAGTCCCTATCAATCCCAACGCAAGCAACGCAAGGTTGATCGTTCTCTTATTTATTGATATGATACTTTTCATGATGCGTAATTTTATTGTTTGACCAGGTACATGCAAGGAGCGTGCCAATCTCTTTATTGTCCTCCTTGCCGTTCGAAAAAACAATTGACATTGTTCATATTATTAACGACTAGGCGATGTTGAATTCGGTAAATTCGCCACTTGGAAACCACCACCCCTCACGTCGGCCAAAATCCGGAGAAACTGTTCTCCCGACAATTCTGGATACTGTGTTCTAGCTCCATGATTTTCATGATGAGTTTCAGCATGCTTTTGCCTGAACTTCCTGAATACATTACACAACTTGGAGGAAAAGATTACATAGGCTATGTGGTAGGTTTGTTCACCGTGAGCGCAGGACTTTCTCGATTCTGGAGCGGAAGATTGGCTGATAAAATTGGCCGCGTAAGAATCATCTTATTTGGAACCTTCGTCACCGCAATATGTGGTTTCTTATATATTTATACTACTTCAATTGCTCTGTTCTTAGGTCTGCGCTTAATTCACGGATTATCGACTGGATGGCGTCCCATAGGAGCCACCGCTATGCTCACCGACATCACACCCCCAGGCAGAATTGGCGAGGCAATGGGATGGCTAGGAGTGGCAGGAAGTACTGGAATGGCTTTGGGGCCAGCGTTCGGTAGTTTATTGAAAGAAGAAGTCTCCTATGACGCGATGTTCATTGCTTCAAGTGTATGTGGAGTTATAGCTATTCTTCTGAGTTTGAGACTTAAAGAGTCACATAGCAGTCCGCAAAAACTAGAGCTTTCCGACCTTAATATCCTCAAAGGAAAAGTGTTGGATTTCTCTGCGAAGCATGCGATGTGGGTCACCTTATTCGAGACATTTGCCTTTGGCGTTGTGATCACTGTTAGCCCACTTCTCGTTGGCGGACTCGGCTTCAAATACAAAGGATTGTTCAACCTCACGTTTGTATTCGCCTCGATGGCCATGCGTGTATTTGCCGGCAAAGCCTCTGATAAGTATGGCCGGAAGTTATTGCTTACTATAGGTGTGAGTACTTTGATCATTGCCTTGATTGTTATGGGTTTTAGCACTTCTAAATCGCTGGTGATTCTAGGAGGAATTCTTTACGGTTTTTCAATTGGACTTAACCGACCAACGACCTTTGCATGGACAGTGGACTTGGCCCGCCCGGGCAAACTGGGATTGGCATTGGCGACAATGTTACTGGCTTTAGAGATTGGCATTGGTTCCGGTGCATTTATCTCCGGCAGTATGTATGACGGAACTCCGTCCTCTGTCCACAATGCGTTCTTTCTAGCTGCGGGAGTTTCGGTATTTGCCCTTCTATACCTCCTTATTTTTGTCCGCGAAGAGCGCCCATGATTCTTCCTTCTAATCATTTGAATAACACGGTGTTGATACTCCTTTAACAGCCCCATCAATCGCTTCCTTCATAATATTACTTTCGAAAATGTGACTTACACAAAACTTCACCGTCAAAAGTGAAGTCAATCTACTAGCCACACTTGTTGAATCTCAAGGTCTAGTAGGAGTTGTGAAAATGATTCAAATATTCAACACCGTTCTACTCACGCCAGACAACAAGACTGTTATTATGCCCAATGGCGCTGTGATGAACAACCACATTACGAATTTCACAGCAGATGGTAAAATTCGTGTGGGCCTTTCAGGGGGAATATCATACTCAGCCAATATCAAGCAAGCGAAGGATGTTTTAGAAGCAGCCTTGGCCGCAGACCCAAGAGTTCTAAAGTCACCAGCACCTGAAGTTGCCGTTGCAGAACTAGGAGATTCATCAGTCAATTTGGCTGTGCGTCCTTGGTGCGATCCAGCTGTTTATTGGGATGTTTATTTTGACACATTAGAAAGTTGTAAAATTGCACTTGACAAAGACAATATCAGTATCCCATTCCCACAACGGGACGTTCACATTTATAACCACAAGTAAAACTAACATGAAAAAAACTATCACATTTATTGCCGCAGGCATGTTCACGCTTTTGTCAGTAGCACAGGACAGCAACCAAGTACTTTCTGCTGATGAGCAAGAAAATCTAGTCCAGAATATGTCGACCCAAGATGATGTTACTGATAAGGACACGCTATGGACCAAAGGCGGTACATTCGGACTAAACTTCTCTCAAGTTTATCTGGACAACTGGGCCGCAGGTGGTCAGAGTTCTATGTCGGTTAACGGGCTAATTAGTCTTTTTGCCAACTACGCAAAGGACAAGTCTTCATGGGACAACACACTCGACATGGCATATGGTATGCTTTGGCAAGGTGATGCCGCTGGAGTAAAGACCGACGATAAGCTTGATTTTGCATCAAAGTATGGCATTAAAGCTAATGAGAACTGGTACTATTCGGCCTTGGTAAACTTTAAAACACAATTTACAGCAGGTTACGACAATCCATTTGCGCCAGACTCATTGAGAAATGAAATCTCAACCATTATGGCTCCTGCATATATTTTGGCTTCTTTGGGTATGGACTATAAGAAAGGTGATAAGTTTAGTGCTTTCATCTCTCCAATCACATCTAAGATGACCATCGTAAATAGTCAAACTTTGGCCAATGCTGGAGCTTTTGGTGTTGACGGCGCTGAATTTGATGAGCTTGGAAACGTTGTAACTGAAGGAAAAATGTTCCGACAAGAGATTGGTGCTTATGTCAAGTTGATGTACAAAACCAATATTGTTGAAAATGTTGCTCTACAGACAAAGTTGGATCTGTTTTCTAACTATTTGAACAACCCAGGCAACATCGATGTTAGCTGGGAGACGTTGATCAGTATGAAAATCAACAAGTACTTATCGACCACTATCTCTACTTCGGTTTTGTATGATGACGACATCCGAATTGCTCGAAACGAAGACGAGATCACCAATGGTGGCGGTGGTCCAGCAGTTCAGTTCAAGGAAGTCCTTGCTGTAGGACTTTCTGTGCAATTTTAGAAAGCAATTTCTCAAATACTTAAAGGCGATCCATTGGGTCGCCTTTTTTATTTGTGCTAGATTTCAACTCATAAAATCTCCACTATGAAGAGACGTATTGTCCTGTTCCTCATCCTCGCATTTGCGCTTGTCGCTGGTGGTTTTTACTATTATAAGAAGAACCTGCGACCTCGTCAACTGGAAAAGAATAATTGGGATATTTATTTGGCCGCTGGCAAATGGCAAGCGCAGATAAATGACCCGCAAGCGACGACAATAATCGGAGATAGCCACATCATCGAACTGGATTTTGGACAGATCAATCGTAGACCGGTTCAGGGGATCGCGCACCGCGGTGCCACTTCTCTTCTTTTAAAAAACTTGGCCGACACCATTTCAATACTGCATTCTGAATTGAGTATTGTAATGGTAGGAACCAATGACGTGCTATTTGGAATTGACGCTACTCTTTCAAGTCAAAGATGGGATCAATTTTCCTCCACGCTCAAGATGAAACAAGACTCCGGTATTTTTGTCGTGAATGTACCTCCCCTTTCAGTTGATTTCGGACTATTCACTTCTCCTTCTAGAGTAAAAGAGGAAGTGGTGATGTACAATAAAATGCTCGCTCAGAAGGCCCAGGTCAGTGGCATCAAACTAATTGATCTGCACATGCACATGCTTGCTTCCGGTGAACCAGCGAGTTATTTAGAATCGGATGGAATTCACTTGAATGGCCATGGGTATAAAATGCTTGTGACGCTTATCAACGAGGCTATCCAAGACTAGAAGTGTAAAAAGTTAAATCGGCCAATATTCAGGTTCTGGAAAACAATTAGATTTGCCGAAGGAACCAAAAAAGAATTCAATGCGCGCATATGTATTTCCCGGACAGGGATCGCAATTTTCAGGAATGGGGAAAGACCTATTCGACGCCAGTTCAGAGGCTCGAGATTTGTTTGCCCAAGCCAACGATATTTTGGGATTTGACATCTCAAAAACCATGTTTGAAGGCAGTGACGAAGAGTTGAAACAAACTAAAGTTACACAGCCGGCTATATTCTTACACTCGGTCATACTCAGCAGAGTTCTTGGCGACGACTTTCTTCCTGAAATGGTGGCAGGTCATTCCTTGGGCGAATTTTCTGCATTGGTAGCTGCAAAAGCCTTGACTTTTGAGGACGGTCTGAAACTGGTATCGCAGCGTGCGCTTGCCATGCAAAAGGCCTGTGAAGCTCAACCATCGACAATGGCGGCTATCCTAGGTCTTGACGACGACGTTGTGGAATCGGCATGTGCTGCTATTGACGGGATCGTTGTAGCTGCAAATTACAACTGTCCAGGACAGCTTGTAATATCAGGAAGTGTTCCTGCTGTTGAGAAGGCTTGCAAGGTGCTCACTGAGGCTGGTGCGCGACGTGCTTTGCTTTTGCCTGTGGGTGGAGCATTCCACTCTCCCTTGATGGAGCCGGCTAGAGCAGAATTAGAGCAAGCAATTCACGACACAACATTCGCCGAGCCAATGTGCCCTGTTTATCAAAACGTGGTGGCCATAGGAGTAAATGATAGCGCTACGATTCAAAAAAATCTTGTGGCCCAGCTTACTGCACCAGTTCGTTGGACGCAGACCATGAAGAACATGATTGCCGATGGCGCAAGTGAGGTAATTGAAGTAGGTCCAGGCAAAGTACTGCAAGGCCTATTTAAAAAAGTCGATCGTCAATTCCCTTCATCAAGTGGGGCTTTGATAGTCGAGTAAGATTGAACAAATTGGAAATAAAAATGGGCTCTCTGCAATGCAGAGAGCCCATTTTTTTATGTGCTTATAATTCGAAAAACTACTGGATCACCAACTTCTGAGTTGATGTGAATTCTCCTTGCTTCATTTCAATCAAGTAAATACCGGCTTCGATAGATCGAAGATCAATCTGTACCAAGTCATTTGCGTTCATCGCAGAGCGAACAAGCTTTCCTGTGAGATCGTAAATGCTAATATTCACGTTATAAAGTCCTGGAAGAGCTACAAAAATAGTCTCATCAGCAGGCACTGGATAAACCACAACAGCATCCAAAGGATTCACGTCTTCAACTGAAACTCCTTCTTCAACAACAAGGTCCGTGCTAATTTGGAGGTAAACGATATCGTTTACATCTGCAGGATCTAGATCACCACGAACATGCAACCCTGGCTCAAAATCTCTCATGTAAGTAATGTGCAAGTAATCATCAACTACAGGAGCGATGCATGGAAATACACATTCAAATCCCCAAAAATCTAGATCTGGAGTAAGGTTCAAAGGATCAGACCAAGTTGCACCGCTATCATCAGATGTCACTACATGCACGTGGCGGTAGTTTTGGCTACCTGAAGAGTGAGACTCCATAACCGCAGTATATACGCAGTACAATGTTCCATCTTCTCCCTGAGCGAAGTTAGGTTGCGACGTCAAGCTAGTGTAATAAGTACCTACGTCTTCGGCATCGAAAAGATCGTTACCGTCAAGATCTTCAACGAAGGCAATGTACTTGGTAGAATCTTCTCCCATTGTCTCATTCCAATAGTGCAAACCATCTGTAAAAGGGAAGTAACTAGCGGTGCCATCGCCCACTATTTCGTCCAAATGATTCATCGCTCCAAAAGAAACATGCGTCATCATCGACTCGTCAATGAATATTGCTCCTGCTCCATCGGAAGTTGAAACTGTATCGGCCAAGCCGTCTTCGTTCATATCCAAAATACTTTCATCTTGAACATATCCTTCCAACGGGAAGCTAATAATATTCGTCTTGTCCCAAGTATCACCAGCGTCTCCTGAAGTCATGACAAAAGTATCATCCCAATCATTGAAAATGGCAAAAGCGACCTTTCCATCACGTGCATGAATTGCGTACGTGTCTCCGTCGAAATTATTGAAATCTGTTGTATCCATTCCTGAAATCAGAACATCAACCATGTCCCAAGTATCGCCTGCATCTTGCGAACGATAGTATAGGATAGCACCGTCAAGACCTGCGTATTCGAGTCCGTCGTTGGCGACAGGCATAGTAATAGCGATCATGTGGATAGTATTCCCATCAGCTACAGCACGCGGCCATAAAAGTCCCGGGCTTACCAAAGTTTCCAAATCAGTTTCAGTCCAGCTTCCACTTCCAGCATCACGGTGAGCCATTAGAAGTCCGCCAGTACCTGGGTGTGAAATCACAACCTCGCGTCCTGATTCAGTGTGCATGATTGAAGGCCAGCCAATACGCACTGACTCGATTCGAGATTCTGGATGATCTCCCCAGAATCCACCACCTTTATAATTGTAACCGGTACCACGGTCGCCAAAATCAGTTGTTTGCGACATGAGCCATGCAGCTGACAAATCATCACCTGTTTGAGCGAGTCTATTGTCTGTAGCTGAATTTGATTGCAAATCATAAATAGTAGTTCCAATTACCTGCTCCCAATATGTAGCAGATTTCAAAACACCTAGGACAGGCTTTTTGTCGAAACTTCGATCAAGAGGAACTTGCGAAAATTCTTCTGAGCCAGTCATGCGGTAGCCATTTGTTGAAACAGCTACATTTTTTTCGGCAGGAATTTTCACTTGTTGAGCGTTTTGCGCAAACGCGAATTGCACAGCTATAACAGCGAATGCAAGAGAGTAGATTTTTCTCATATGAGAGTATTTACTTAAGGTTTATAATTCGGGTGTGTATAGAAATTGTTCTAGCACCGCAAGTGTGAATTCACCACACTCGCCGAAAGTAAGAGAAATTTACCCTTAAACACAATTATTCAAACTCCAAATCTCTGGAAATTGCATGGCCGACCAAATAAATTGAACAAAACCGGCCTCAGCGAATATCAAAGCGATCCAAATACTTTCTGCAGGATTTCAGTAATTCTCGCTGCGGGATTGGCGCGGATGTTTTGTTCTTCTTTTTCTACATAGACAAAAAGTCCGCTGATGGCCATTTCCGTCACGTACTGGGTCAAATCGGGGTCAACACTTCCTCCACCAGTGAGCAATGTTGATGTGTTGTATGCATTGACCAGTGGAGTCCAGTACTTGGTGAGCTCAACGTCCTGTACCGCCTTATCAACGATAGGCCTAAATTTATTGACGAGAGCCGCTGTCGTAGCATCCTGGAGATATTTTGTGGCTGCAGTATTGGAACCCTTGAGGATTGCAAAGCCATCTTGGATGGACATATTCGTAATAGCCTCAACAAAAACGGGAATTGCCTCAGCAACCGCCTTTTCGGCGGCACGGTTGAGCGTTTCCTCAAATTTGGCCACTTGAGTATTCAAACCTAGATCAATTGCAACGCTCTTGACTTTATCGGCCTCATCTGGGAAAGGGATACGTATTAACTGGTTGGTATTGAATCCATCTGTTTTAGACGTAAGATCCACTGACTTCTCGATGCCAACTTTAAGCGCTTCGCGCAAACCGTTTACAACTTCATCATTGGAAAGCGCCGGCGAGGTAGATCCTGATCCAAAAATCACCTCTTCTGCTTGTTCGGAGGCTTTTTGAAGATCACCAAGGTTAATTTGTGAGCAAGCCGATAAAGTAATTACGGCCAAGAAGGAAAGGATTGATAAAGTTTTCATAATATGGATTAATGATTCGAAATTTACGACACTTCTTTAGCAACAACGAGTCCATAATCACTTAATTTGCTACAAATTATTCTATGCGCGTAGAGATCATAACAATAGGCGATGAATTGTTGGTTGGCCAGACCATCGACACCAACTCGGCCTACATGGCAAAAGGCCTAAATTCCGTGGGCTTAGAAGTCCATCAGATCACCACTGTTTCAGACAAAGAAGACCATATAATCGAAGCACTTGATTCGGCTGAAAAACGTGTTGATGTGGTATTGATGACAGGTGGTTTAGGTCCTACGAAAGATGATATCACGAAGCACACGTTGTGCAAGTATTTTGATACGACTCTGGAAATCCATGAAGACATTCTAGCCCAGATTACTTCATTTTTCAATGGAATTGGTCGAGAGATGTTAGAAGTGAATAGGCTGCAAGCTGCTTTGCCTCTGGCTTGCGCGCCTCTTATAAATTTGAGAGGAACAGCACCAGGAATGTGGTTTGAACGCAAGGGGACCATCTTTGTCTCTATGCCAGGTGTTCCGCATGAGATGAGAGGCTTGATGGATGACGAAGTGATTCCACGCCTGAAGAAACGTTTTAACACACGAGAAATCGCTCATCTGAGTATTATGACTCAAGGTGTAGGTGAATCATACCTAGCTGAAATGATCGGTCCTTGGGTCGACTCATTGGCACCCTTGAATATAAGTTTGGCATATTTACCTTCGGCGGGAAGCTTGAAGCTAAGATTGTCCAAATATGGCCGACTGGGGGACACGGGGCTTATTGCAGAGTTGGAAACCAAGGCAAGAGAGCTGGAGAAACAAATCCCTCAAATCGTATACGGATTCAATGAGGAGACATTGGAGGAGGTCGTGGGTGCTCTGCTAATTTCTCGAGGAGAGACTTTGTCAACAGCAGAAAGTTGCACAGGTGGTCTCATCTCGAAATTTATTACTTCGACACCGGGCAGTTCTGTCTATTTTGAGGGATCTATTGTTTCTTACTCAAATCGTATCAAGCAAGAACTTCTTGGCGTTAAAAATGACACTTTGGAAGCTCACGGAGCCGTAAGTGAGCAGGTCGTAGAGCAAATGGCCATGGGTGCACAGCAAAAATTGGCGACAACTTGGTCTATTTCAACTTCTGGTATTGCAGGTCCTTCTGGCGGATCTGAGGAAAAACCAGTAGGCACTGTATGGATCTCTATTGCTGGACCACAGGGAGTTACAAGTCAAAAATACATGATGGGAAATGACCGCCGTGGGAACATCAAACGAAGCGCTTTGACTGCATTGAACATGCTTCGAGTCGAAATTCTCAAACAGCCTTTTGTAAACTGAAAGAAAATTAGTTTCTTTGCACTCCCTTTTTTGAGGGGATATAAGAAAACTATTGTCATGTCAAGGATTTGTGATATTACTGGAAAGAAGGTTATGGTCGGAAACAACGTTTCCCACTCAAAACGACGCACTAAAAGAAGGTTCAAGCCGAACTTGCAGAAGAAGCGTTTTTACCTGACAAATGAGGATCGTTGGATTACACTTAAAGTTTCTTGTGCCGCTATTCGCATCATCAACAGAGTTGGTGCTGACGAGGCATTGAAGAGAGCTAAGGCTGGTGGTTTTTTCCACGAGTAAGACTTGTCTTAACCAAAACCAAATATAAACAGCGCTACGTCACCCGGTAGCGCTTTTTTTGTTGCCAATTTTTTTAACTTGATCTTAGGAACTGAGAACGGCAATGCATCTCTCTCGAATCTGCCACAATTCAGTAAAACTGATGTCACAGGTTTCCTTTTCAATCCATTCCTTCATCTCGCGCTGATGCCAGTCGACCTTCTGGTGAATGAGCTGTTCGACAGAAATTCGCTCTTCGCATATAATCGCGTCCATCGCTGAACTGCTTCCACTAGGCAGGCCTGTAATATCAGCTACCATGCCTTTTATCTTTAAGATAGTGTGAGCCTCCGGCAAATATTCTAGCCCGCATCCTTCCAAGACCCGCCCTACTCCAGGAGTATTTTGCTCATTCATTTTATAGAGCACATTCCACAGTTCAACCTCTTGCCATCCTTCAGCCTCGGCTAGCAGAGCAACTACTCCATGCTTTGCGCTGCACGTGCCGCGCTCTTCTTCTAGCACAAGCTCAAGCTTTTGCGCATCGGATATCCGTTCGTATTTCAAAGCACGCACATACCGCAGGGCTTGAAACAAGCTGTCTGCGCCTTTTTCTTTGAAGAGTAAAGACCACTTAGATGTACCGTTAATTGGAAATACCTTCTTCATCTACTTATCTGATAAAAGGAAAAATGGCTTTTCGTCCTACTGGGTATTTATCGAGATTTTTTAAATACCACTTGTGGTGCTTAAAAGCCCTAGGTATTAAATTTGCCGCAGTCCATAAAGCAAAGGACAGAGCGGGCCAATTCCAAGCCATGAAAGCGAAGCCAGTCCACTGAGTGAGCTCTCCCAGCATATTGGGACAAGATACTAAGTTGAATAGTCCTCCTTTGGGAATATGGTATGAGGTATCGTTTTTACTCTTTCGCAGATTAATGAGTTTATGATCGGCCCATTGATGCGTGATGGTTCCAAAAACGAAAAGAACTGCTCCAAGAATAAAATGTCCGGAGAGGAAATCACTCTCCGTATACGTTTCCAGGTGAGCAAGGTAATAGCCATTTAAACCAGCATTCATTCCATTGAAGCCTATTGCAGACAGAGCAATGATCCATGGCATTTTTTTCCGGCTAGTCCTTAAGCGAAAAGGAAAGATAAAGGTGCGATAGGTATAGTGGAATAACCATAACGACCCTAGCAGCATGGCATAAGCCGAGGATTCTGCACCCCAAAGGAAGTAGAGAACGATTAAAAATGAGGGCACCTCCATGAGGAACCATCCCCACTTATTGCTTAAGCCAGCTCCCCACCCTTTGCGGTTATGCCGACCGTAGGGTGCGGTTACGAATAATAGTAGGATGAAAACACTGATAGCAATGAGACTCCACCAAAACGAAATTGTATTTATCAACTCCATGTTCAATCAATAAGGTTTTGATCTTTCCACCACTCAATGAGATCTTGGACCGACGATTCTATGTTACGAGGATTGTACCTCAACTCCCTCTTAGCCTTTTCATGCGACATATTAGGATGACCATTTTGTAAGGTAACCAAGCCTTCCCGAGTAAACGGTGCTGCTTTTCCGGTAATCCTTGAATACAAGTTGACAAAAGGAAGCAGATGGAGCAACCAAGTAATCTTAATGATACGAGGTGGTTTAGACCCTCCTAGCTCGTGTATAAGCTGGCTCAACTCATGGAGGTCGTAGTACCTGCCTGTGAGTATATAAGTCTCTCCTGCCCGTCCCATGGTAACTGCATTCAAACACGCTGCGGCAACATCACGAACATCAACAAAATCGTAGCCCCCTGAGGTGAGTGCTGGTAATTCTCCTTTGTACAAACCTAGCAAAGCGGCCCCAAGCAGCGAAGGCCGCAAGTCAGGCGGCCCTAACATCGATGATGGCCTTACTATGAGTGCATTTGCATTTGTGTTTTGTACATACTCGTTTACAATACGTTCCGACTCAGCTTTACTGAAATCGTATGCAGCTGCATCCTCACTCTTCAAAGGGCGCTCTTCATTGTAAACCTCGTCTTGGGGAAATTCTGTGGCCGCATGAGTTGAACTCACATGTACAATGCGCAGGGTAGGATTTGAGCGAGCCGCCTCCATAAGATTTTTAGTCCCGCCTATATTAGTGAGCTTGACACTGCCATCAGCATCTCCATGGATTGATATTTTTGCCGCGCAATGGATAATTGCATTTGCGCTAGCTAAGAATAATTCAAGAGATGCGACGGAGAGATCTCCTTTGATCCAGCTAAGATTTTCATGCTCAATACCTGGCTTCCCATTGCGGTATAGCGCCCGCACTTTAAAACCTCTGTCCAAAGCAAGCAGGACTATTGCCGTTCCGAGGTGCCCAGTGGCTCCTGTAATAGCTACAATTTGGTCTTTTATTCCTATCATCAGTCGGCTATAACAATTTTAGTGATCATTTCATGTCCTGATTCAAGTAGAACATGCACAATGTACACCCCATTATTCAGAGATAGAGGAAGGTCGGCATGCGATGCGGAAATGTCACCATCGCGACAAAGAACTCCACCACTTGAGTACACCTGCCAAGTTTCAACTCTCTCTTCTGCGCGAATAGAAAGAACATTTTCGCTATAAAAAACTTGAAGATTAGACTTGATAGGATTGTTTATTGAAGTGCTGGGATCATATTGTAGAAGCCACGTTTTATTGGACACCACCTGATTTGCTTCCATGCCACCACAGATTATCCATGAATTATCTGACACTCGCGCTATTCCGCGCAAATCCATCACACCGACATCCGCCACAAAGTCTTCCCAATGAGCAATTCCTGAGTAGTAAGTAGCGATGCGTTCTTCTGGATCGACGATGCCAGAACCATTGTAGGCATCGGCGTCAAAATTGTACGAAATACTGCTCCCTCCTATCCAAAAAACACGCTCATTTGAAGTTGTGCAAGCCATTCGGTAACCGTCACTTCCTGGGAAACCGTCGAGCTGTGTCCATTCGATTTGAGTCGGATCGTTGCTATCTAGGACCCCTTTTCGAAAATTATTGGAGGCAACGAAAGAAGAACCACTAGCTCCACCCAAATAGAAAAGTGTATCCCCTGCAAATGCGCCTGACGCTCCAAAGGCTTTCCAATTGTTGAAATTGGGAGTCGCTGTTCCTACTGACCAGGAATTGTTTGCCGGGTCAAATATTTGAACATCAGGTACATTTCCATTGTTGCTCCATCCGGTCACAACGAAAATCAAGCTATCGTTCCAGACAGCTTGAACTTGATCATCAATAGGCACGGGAATGGGAGCCGCGTTGGACAACCATGAGTTGGCAACTGGATCAAACACGTGTGTCTTCTCGGAGGAAGTTTCAGAAAAATTGGCATTCACATGGTATCCGCCGACCACATAAATGAGATTATTAACCGTAGATGCTCCGGCTGCTATTTTACCTTGTCCATCGGGCGCGTCTGGTAATTGCTGCCAAATTTGAGTGATCGAGTTGAAGCGCCAAGACTTTAAATGTATGCCTGCTGGAGCGAGTGTGGAATCAATTCCGGTGAAAGAGTAAACACAAAGTGTATCTCCACAATATGCTGAGACAACGGCATTGTTGCTCACGCTTTCAGGCATATTTGGCAACTCGGACCATTCCCAACCTGGTTGAGCCCAAGAAAAGAGTGGGAAAATGATCAAAGCTAAAAGCAAAGTGATGAGCTGCATTTGACGAATTTAGAAAATGAGTAAGGCTGAGATAAATATCAACGCTCCAAGTAACATCAAAAGGGCCGAATAGGATAAAATTTCTTTGGCTTTGAGTCCGGTGATACCCAGAAGAGGAAGGGCCCAGAAGGGTTGGAGCATATTGGTAAGTTGATCGCCATAAGCCATTGCGAGGATGCTTTTGGGAATGGACACACCCAAATCAGTTGCTGCCTGGATAATGATTGGGCCTTGAATAGCCCACTGTCCGCCACCACTGGGAACGAATATATTTACAACTCCTGCGCTTATGAATGTGAATAAGGGATAAGTCGTTCCATTGGAAACCGAGACAAAGAAATCGGACATCATGGTTACCATTCCCGAACTTTTCATAATGCCCATGATTCCAAAATATAGCGGGAATTGGATGAGTATTCCTGCCGCTCCGGATATTGCGCTATCGACAGCATGGAGGAAGTTGACAAAGTTTTGATGCAGAGTAATACCGAGTCCAAGGAGCATAAGATTGATCCAGTTGGGCGAAATAAAGCCAAAAGACGAAAACTGGGGATGATTCCAGGCCTTCATTGCTGCTACAGCCAAAATGAGCAGACCAAAGCTGATGCCAATCCATTTAGAATAGTCCATTTTCTCGGCTCCAGAAATGGACGTTTTAGAATTTTGGTCCCTAGACTTAAATTCTGGCAAAGCTCCTTCATAATTATCGGAAACTTTCCCCAACAACCACATAAACAAGGGCATGGCAACTAACAGCACGAGAGAAACTGTCACATTCATATTACTGAACACCGTTTCAGTATAGCCGATACGACTTGGGAGGGCGGCAATTTGATCGTTGCTCATCAACCCCGTCATGATATTCTTTATATGTTCCGGTTCGGCGACCTTGGACAAAGACGATCCGCTAAATCCGCCATGCCATACCATGAGCCCTGAATAGCCAGCTGCTCCAATGAGAGGATAGTTGAGTTTGAATCCCTTTTTGCGTGCATACTCGCCCACCTTTCGAGCGAAGATGGCACCAAACACGAGACCCAACCCCCAATTAAAAAGAGCCACGACCACAGTGCAAAGGGTGACGGTAAAGGCGGCTGCGGCGGTATTGTGACAGTATTTCGAAGTGACAAGACCAATGAAGCGATCAACAGGCGTGGTGAGCGCCATCACATGCCCAAGAACGAGCATGAGCATCATTTGAACGGCAAACACGAGCAAGGAGCCATTCCACAATCCGGATTCCCATTCGGATGCTAGGAAGAGGCTATAATCCCCGAAC
>JBLHIB010000078.1:0-16713 GCA_047615865.1 Gammaproteobacteria bacterium | reverse complement strand
TTAAACCTAGCCACCACCAATGCTCTTGAGACGCCTAATCCCCACTTTGACCTTCTTACTGCGAGATTAGTAGGGAAGCGTATCTTAATTACAGAAGACAACGAAGTGAATCAGTTATTGATTCAAAAATTTCTTACCATTTGGGGAGCGGAATCTGAAACTGTATCCAATGGTGCGGAGGCAGTATCCATGGTGAAGAAGGAAAAATTCGACCTGATTCTCATGGATCTTCAGATGCCTGTGATGGATGGCTATATGGCCTCGTCAATAATTCGAGAAATCCCAGGATGTTCGAAGGATGAGCTGCCTATCATAGCTGTTACAGCTTCTGCTTTACTCGAAGTTAGGAGAAGAGTATTGGAAGCTGGCATGAACGATTATGTAAGTAAACCATTCTCTCCTGAACAGCTTTATGAGCGCATTAGCCTGTACTTGTTGCCCCCAGAATCTTAATTACTGAATATCCAATTGCTCGTTTTTCCAAATTGAGAATTGTTCGTACCAAGGACTCTCTTCGATCGCAGGTAGGATGACAAGCGGGAGGTTTGATACGGGCTCAAAAAGTAAAGATTCCTCAATTATTTCTTCTGGAAGAACGCGAAATTTTCCGTTGAGTCCTTTCAGGCACATCAAGGCGATACTGAGAATCAAAAGTGCCTTGACCGAGGAGAATACGGCGCCCATGATTTTATTGACAATTTCTAAAGAAGCAATTTTAGCCATAGAGCTGACCATTTTCCCCATATAATAGACGCCTACCAAAACGGCCACAAAAGTCACTAAAAAAGCACCTATGCCGATGTATTCAGAATGTAATTTGATATCTTCTCTCAAGAAATCAGCCGCGTAGCTTGAAAAATAGACACCAGCATAAATCCCGGCAAAAAGCGCCAGGAGAGAGAAAACCTCTAGAATTAATCCCTTTCTAAATCCTTTCCATGCGCCAATAGCGATGGGGATTATCAATATAATATCGATATAGTTCACTTCACAAATTTACACTTCGGATGCGAATACCGCTTTGTTCATAACGAATACTATGCATTGAGTTTTTCACATCAACGAGGTTTTATACTTGCATATTCATGGAAACTAGAGAAAATTGGTTGGTTAGAAGAGCTCAGAAACAAGACGTGACCGCAGTCATGGGCCTCATTCAAGAACTCGCGGACTACGAAAAAGCTTCGTCTGAAGTGGAGCTAAGTGTGGAAGATTTCAAGGCTCACGGATTTGGTGCGGATCCAAAATTCGTGCTCTGGGTCGCTGAAGAAAAGAATGAAATTGTAGGCATGGCTCTTTGTTATTGGAGGTATAGCACGTGGAAAGGTCCCTCGTTCTATCTCGAAGATCTGGTGGTTCGTGAATCGCATCGTCGCCGAGGGATTGGAGATGTTCTTTTTGAGGAAGTCAAACAATACGCGGCCGAACACAATGCGAAAAGACTAGAATGGCAAGTATTGGACTGGAATAAGCCAGCTATTGAGTTCTATAAAAAAAAGCAGGCAGCACTTGATGGCGGGTGGTTGAATGCAAGACTAACAGCAAACCAACTTTAGAATAAAATCAATTCGTATGCGCGTATTTAAATTCGGTGGAGCCTCGGTAAAAAATGCTGAGGCAGTTAAAAATTTGGAAAGTATCCTAGTTGAATTTCCGGGCGATAAGCTTGTAGTCGTTGTAAGTGCGATGGGCAAGATGACCAATAAATTGGAGGAAGTTAACGCGCGCTTCAATTCAGAGGAAGATTGGAATGGTCCCTTTGACGATTTTGTGAATTTTCACGAAAGCATTGTTTCTGATTTGGGAGGTTTGACGGTTGGAGCTGAAGCGCAAATGACAAAATTTGTGGCAGAACTGAAGTCCTTACTAAATGAGGTTCCTTCCCAAGATGTAAGATTCAATTATGATCGTATCGTGAGTTATGGTGAGCTTTTGTCTACGACCGTTGTCCATGGCTATTTGGCCAAATCCAATGAGCGAGTCGAATGGCTTGATGTGCGCAATGTGATTATTACGGATAGAGATCATGGAAGAGCAGATGTGGATTGGGATCGTTCAGCTCGTGGCGCCGGATTGATGGACCATCATCTAAATGAAGGTGAAACCGATATCCTAATCACCCAAGGATTTATTGGATCCAGTAATTTGGGAAATACAACCACATTGGGACGAGAAGGTTCGGATTTCTCAGCAGCCATTTTGGGCTACTTGTGCGATGCCCAAGATGTGACAATTTGGAAAGATGTTCCCGGAATGCTCAACGCCGATCCAAAGTGGTTTAACAATACTGTAGTACTAGACGAAGTATCTTATCGAGAGGCGCTTGAGCTAAGCTATTATGGAGCCTCAGTGATTCACCCCAAGACCATCAAACCACTGCAGAATAAGGAAATTCCTCTTTACGTTAAGTCTTTTGTGGATTCATCGGCGCCCGGAACAACGATTCATTCCAATACGACTGACTCGAAACCAGTACCAGCATATATCTTTAAACCAGATCAGGTGTTGATTTCCATCTCGCCAAAAGACTTCTCGTTTATAGTTGAAGAAAACTTGAGTGAAATATTTCAATTGATGTCTGACGTTGGCATTCATATAAATCTGATGCAGAACTCCGCGTTGAATTTTTCTGTTGTAGTAGATAATGACGCAGCAAAACTTCAACAACTCACGGATTTACTCTCGCATTTATTCTCCGTCAAATACAATACTGGACTCAAGCTTTTCACAGTCAGACACTACGATCGAGCAACTGTGGATCAGTTGTCGAAGGGGCATGAGAAGCTGTTAGAGCAAAAGAGCCGGCATACGTTGCACATGGCATTGCGAGAATTGGAGCCATTGGATCAAGGTTAGGATTCTAAGAAACAGATTTTTTGGAATTGAGGGAAGAATAAAATGGAAATAAATCGCTATATTTGATTGTCTGCGAGGCCATCTTGGCCTTGTTGACAAGGCAAATTTTCATAGTTTACAATGTACTAATTGTAATGGTAGTTTTAGTTTAATGTTAAGTGGAATAGGGGCTGAGCGCAGTCCCTATTTTTTTTACCTTTAATT
The DNA here is from genome assembly GCA_047615865.1 of Gammaproteobacteria bacterium. Lineage (GTDB taxonomy): Bacteria > Bacteroidota > Bacteroidia > Flavobacteriales_D > Sanyastnellaceae > JADFAK01. The sequence continues at coordinate 13,653 of JBLHIB010000078.1, read as the reverse complement.
GCCGGACCTCAACCTCTCAATCTTCACGTCTTGCGCTTGTTTAATTATTTGAATTACAGTGATTTAGGTCTTTTGTGTTGTGGTCTATATGCTTCATTAAATCCAATATTATGAAGCATAAATTAACTCAAGTTAATGCCGGAAGTATGGATGATATTGATTTTCTCCTCCTCGTTTTTCTTCATAGTGACAACTATACAGTCCATGATAAGGGACTGTTACGAGTCTTGCCAGGTATGGACGACAAAGTCTCTGATGTTTCATTCGAAAAGTTTCTCAGGGTAGCGATAAACGCAAATGGAGAACTGATGGCCAATAACCAAGAAGTTGGTTATTGGCAACTGGGAGTGCAGGCCAAAAAATTCTAATGAATGGAGGAGTTTGCAAAAACCAGACTTCAGAAAATGGTTTACCAGAAAGGGAATGGGTCGATGTAGCTCAATTCAAACAGCGAGAAGGGCGGGCCTAATGACACTATTCAAGCTTTGGAGCTATTTGGAAATTACAAGGGACTGCCAAAACACAACATCATGTGCGTCGAATCCCACTAAAATGTTAAATACGAACGGTATATCGAAGCGCTCAATTTGTTGGACTCGGTCACTAACAGCGTCAGGGATGAAATCTGTGTATATCGATTTGGGATGACTTATCGGGCTCTAACAGAAAGTGATTCTGATGTTAGAATCAAGAAATCCGCTAAAGACATTATTCCCAATTGTGTTACTGAATTGTCTGTGATAGACCCGTAGCTATTATTGGGCAAAAAAAAGGCTGTGCGTATGCACAGCCTAAGGTTAATATTTTTTGAATACCTAATATTCATCTTCGTTGAAAAAGAAATCTTCTTTTGTCGGATAGTCCGGCCAAATCTCTTCGATGGCTTCATAGACTTCTCCCTCATCTTCGATTTGCTGCAGATTTTCCACTACTTCAAGTGGCGCTCCACATCGCATTGCGAAGTCGATCAACTCATCTTTGGTTGCTGGCCAAGGGGCGTCTTCCAAATAGGAAGCTAGTTCAAGAGTCCAATACATTTCTTAAAAATTTAACTACTAAAAAATTGTACGCAAAAATATACTTTTTGTTATCTCTGTCAATTTTAGAAGCTTAGAATTATTTTATTCCTGTAACGTAAACTAGATCAGTTAGTTACAAAGGTTATTTTCGTGTGATCCATGGAATTTCCTCCGAATTGGTCTCTTTGGCCTTGTGTCGAGAGAGCATAAAAAGGTAATCTGAGAGCCTATTTAGGTATTGGATAATCAGTTCGTCAACAGGAAATTGATCGCTCATTTGGACAACAAGTCGCTCAGCTCTCCGACAAACACATCGTGCCAAATGAATAGATGATACAGCAACATGTCCTCCAGGAAGGATGAAATTTGTCATCGGATCGAGGTCTTTTTCCAAAGAGTCTATTTCATTTTCAAGGTCGGTGATAAATGCTGCTTCTAGTTCAGGCAGTTTCATTTTTGATTTACTGAAATCTGTTGCCAAGTGACTTCCTAAAGTGAAGAGATTGGTTTGAATCGAAATTAGAATATCCCTGTGCGTTTGCTTTTCGTCCTGATCACGAACCATCCCGATCCATGAATTGAGCTCGTCAACAGTCCCATAGGCATGAATGCGAATTTCGTCCTTACTTACTCGAGTGCCTCCAATAAGTCCAGTGTGACCTCCGTCTCCCTTTTTTGTATAGATTTTCATGCGATTGCGTGGTTTTGATCGTTCCCCAACGAAGAATTTCTTCTTTTATGTCGCGCAAAGGTAAAGCCTGTGCTTTACAATTCATCTTTATGATGGAAAATCCTGATCTTCGTAAAAAATAATTCATGGCCAATTCTGTTGTTCCAAAAATTCTTATCGCATCAACTTCAACCGTGCACGGAAAACCATATTTGGAGTATGCCACAGAACTAATTGCTGCACATTTCGACGAAGTTGCCAAAGTTCTATTCATCCCATTTGCCCGTCCGGGCGGAATTTCACATGATGAATACACTTCAATAGCTGCCAACTATTTCGGTAAATTGGGTATTGAGGTTAGAGGAGCTCATGAGTTTATGAGTTGTGAGGCTGCGATAGAATGGGCAGGAGGCGTTTTTGTTGGCGGAGGCAGTACTTTCGTATTGGTTAATGAGCTCCATCAAGCAGGTTGGATGGATTCTATTAGAAAAGCTGTCATGAACGGAATGCCTTATATGGGCACAAGTGCTGGGTCTAACGTAACCGGAATGACAATGTGCACGACCAATGATATGCCAATTGTATACCCCCCTTCGTTCGAGACTATGGGATTTGTTCCCTTCAATATCAATCCGCACTATTTGGATCCCGACCCAACAAGCAAGCACATGGGAGAGACCAGAGAAACACGGATCAAAGAATTCCATGCTTTCAATAAGCTATGTGTTGTTGGTTTAAGAGAGGGTTCCTGTCTGTGGCTTCGTGGGAGTCATCTTTCACTAACAGGAGAGCTGCCAATGCGTGTTTTTGAACATGGAAAGGAACCACGAGAAGTTGAGTCAGGTTCAGATTTGAGTTTTCTAATGATATAAGGCCAATTGATGTTTAAGATTCTTTGTGTTGATCCGCTGCGTAAAGGATGGTAAATTTGTAGAAGCATGATAGAGGGATTCATAAAGTACGACAACCCAGCTAAGCAAGAACGCTATGACAAGGCCTATTTAAAAATGGCTCTGGAGTGGGGGCAGTTGAGTCATTGCAATAGAAAAAAAGTAGGTGCCTTACTAGTGAAGGAAGGCATGATTATCTCCGATGGCTACAATGGAACTCCTAGTGGGTTTGCGAATGATTGCGAGGATTGTGATGGAAAAACTCTTTGGCATGTGTTGCATGCGGAGGCCAATGCTATCATGAAGGTTGCAAAGAGTCACAATAGCGCGAGAGAGTCTACGCTTTATATTACATTGTCTCCTTGCAAAGACTGCAGCAAACTAATTCACCAAGCAGGTATTAGACGTGTGGTATATACCAGAGAGTATAAAGATCGTACGGGTTTAGATTTCCTAATCGAGGCCGGTGTTGAGGTTAATAGAATAGAAATTCCTTAACGAGTATTAAACATTAAAGCAAGTAGCGATGAATTCAGAAAAAACGTCACGCAGAAGAGCATCCGTATTTCAACCGGTCATGTTTGCCCTTGTCCTTGTTGTCGGCGTGTTCATTGGTTCGACAATGAGCAAAGGAGACGTCTTTATCTTCGAGGATAACAGGTCTGGAAATGCCAATAAACTCGTGAGCGTAATCGATTATATTGATGATTATTACGTAGATGAAGTCAAGAAAGAAGATATTATTGAGAATGCAATTGCCACGGTTTTAGAAGATCTTGATCCTCATTCGTATTACATTTCCTCTGAAGAATATAAGTCGGTCCATGAGCGAATGGAGGGTAATTTTGAAGGTATTGGAGTAGAGTTTATGATTCGGAACGACTCTCTCATGGTAGTATCTGCTTTGGAAGGAGGCCCTAGTTTGCGTTCTGGAATCAAGCCGGGAGATCGAATAGTCAAAGTTGATGGAAAAGAAATTTCTGGACCTGAATTGAACAACGAAAAAGTGATGACTTTGCTCAAAGGAGTGTCTGGATCTGAAGTTGAATTGGGCATAGATCGTGCAAAAGAGGAACTGAACTTCACAATAAAACGTGAAGCAATACCCATCTACAGCGTAGTAGCCGGGTTCACTGTTGCTGAGGATGTCGGTTATGTCAAGATTGTAAGATTTGCTCGACGTACTCATGAGGAATTTGTTGAGGCTGTCGATAAGCTGCGCGAAGAAGGAGCGAAGAAGATTATTATGGACCTGCGCAGCAATGGAGGGGGCTATCTTGAGCCTGCTACTCGCATGGTAGAGGAGTTTTTGGAGCGCGGCGAACTTATCGTTTATACCCAAGGTCGTTCGGCTGGTGAGGATAGAATTGTATCCACGCACAACGGAAAGTACAGAGACTTAGATATAGTCGTATTAATGGATCAAGGCTCTGCATCTGCAAGTGAAGTTGTAGCTGGTGCATTGCAAGATCACGACAGAAGTATAATTATTGGGAGACGTTCTTTCGGAAAAGGATTGGTTCAAAATGAAAAACCACTGTCTGATGATTCTGCGATTCGATTGACTGTAGCTCGGTATTACACACCCACTGGTCGGTGCATTCAAAAGCCTTATGGCGACGGAATTGAATACGGAGATGATTATACTCGGCGATACGAAAGCGGAGAGCTCATGCATCGCGATAGTATTCATGTAGCCGATTCATTGAAGTATACCACCGAGGGCGGACGCACGGTGTATGGCGGAGGTGGAATTGTTCCTGACATATTTGTCCCGCTGGACACAATTGGTAGCTCGGCTTACTTGTCGCAGATACTTTATTCAGGACTCGTTCGTGAGTTTGCGTTTAGCTATTCTGATGAATACAGAGAAATGCTCGAAGGTTTCGGTGACTACAAGACTTTTGACAAGGATTTTGATATAAGTCTTGAAATGCTGGAAGAGCTAACAAGCTTGGCTGCAGATCAAGATATTCCAATGGACAGAAAGCAGTTCAATCATTCGGCTGACGTATTAAGCATTCGACTTAAGGCCCAAATAGCAAAAAATATCTTCGAAGATGAGGCCTATTACTATGTCGCCTTAGCTGATGATCCAGAATTCATCAAGGCTTTGGAAGTAATTCGTGATTACAACCGATTCTTTCTAGCTGGATTGGCTGAAGAAAAGGCCGGTGTATTGGCCCAGTAAGCTAGGTTGAAATACCTATCTTTGGGGCGCTATATTAGAATTTATAACCCTAAAAATATATTACTATGGCTTTCGAATTACCTGCTTTACCTTATGCTTTTGATGCTTTAGAACCTCATATAGACGCGCGTACGATGGAAATACATCACGACAAGCATCATGCTGGATATACCAACAATTTGAACAATGCGATCGCCGGAACTGATATGGAAGGGAAATCCATTGAAGAGATTCTTGGTGGATTGGACATGAACAATGGCGCGGTGCGTAATAACGGCGGTGGATACTTTAACCACTCATTGTTTTGGACAGTAATGTCTCCAAATGGCGGTGGCTCACCTGAAGGTGAGCTAGGCGGAGCTATCGATTCGAGCTTTGGTTCATTTGATGCATTCAAAGAAGCTTTTTCAAAAGCTGCAGCAACTAGATTTGGATCAGGTTGGGCTTGGCTTTGTGTTCACCCAGGTGGAAAATTGGAGGTTTGTTCTTCGGCAAATCAAGACAATCCACTTATGTCGGGTATTGGTTGTAACGGAACTCCAATTCTTGGATTGGACGTTTGGGAGCACGCATATTACCTAAACTACCAAAACAGACGTCCAGATTATGTTGGTGCTTTTTGGAACGTGGTAAATTGGGCTGAAGTAGCTAAGCGCTTTGCAGCTAGTAAATAAGAATTAGAAAATTACGGTCCCAGAATACCGTTGATCGGTGTTCTGGGATTCTTTTTGTGAAAGATTTTGTTCTCATAGTAGCCGGAGGTGTTGGACGTCGCATGGGAGGCGCATTGCCTAAGCAATTCATGAAATTGAAGGGCGTGCCCATCATTCTGCGCACGATTGAGCGTTTTACCTCATTCGATCCGAATTTGAATGTTGTGGTCGTATTGCACCCTGAGTACATTGAACTGTTCCAAGAGCTCTGTGACCTGCTCAAGTTTCCTTTTAAATGTCAAGTTGTCAAAGGGGGCGATTCTCGTTTTCAGTCGGTCAAAAATGGAGTTGATGCCTTGCCGTCAGATGCGCATATCGTAGGAGTGCATGATGCTGTGCGTCCATTCGTGTCGGATGACACGCTAGAACGATGTTTCGGAGTGGCTAGGAGAAAAGGCAATGCGATTCCAGTCACGCCTTTAGTTGACTCCATTCGAGAAATAGTTCCTTCAGGATCAAAAATGATAGATAGGACAAAACTTAGGCTAGTTCAAACACCTCAATGTTTCGAGTATTCCCTTCTTAGAGATGCTTACCTTCAAAATGAAAGTGCTTTATTTACTGACGATGCCAGTGTCGTTGAAGCGCTTGGGATAAAAATGGTTTTGGTTGACGGAAACCGTCTCAATTTCAAAATTACAACACCTGAAGATTTGGATATGGCTAACGCCATTTGTCCTTAATGGGTTGATTCATCGAGCATATACGACGATCGAATAGCGTTCCAATTTCCTTTCTTGTACAAGAAAAATAATCCGGTCATGACCAAGGTCGCGGAAAGCAAGCCCATGGGAAGATTACTCATGCTAGCTTCCAAGCTTTCTTCCGGCAAATCTAAATTTCCGTACACGTGGACGCTAAGCACAGCAAGCGAGTTGTTGACGAAATGAGCGAGCACTGCAGCCCATATGCTGCCTGAGTAAATTACCAAATAGCCAAATACAGCTCCTAACAGCATGCGTGGAATGAACCCGTAAAATTGCATGTGAATCGCACTGAAAACGATGGCCGAAACCCAAATTCCTAAATGCACATTCCCAAACATTTTGACGATCTGAGATTGGATTACGCCGCGAAATGCAAACTCTTCGCAGATGGCCGGAACTAAGGCGAAAAGGATAATGTTAAAGAGTAGCGAAGGGTTCTCTCCGCTGGTGAGCATTATTATAGTGAGCTTGTCTGCTAGCTCTTGAAAGGGTTTGAGATTTGTTTCGATCCATCCGCCAGCTGGAATTAGCGCTTCATTCAAGGCAATGGATTGTTCCATCATCGGAAGCGAAATCAACATGATGAAGGGAGCAATCAGGATCAATTTGCTAGGAGTAGTTAAAAATCCATTGACAGACTTCTTTCCAAAAAGAAGAACAAACAACACTGTGGCACCAAGAAAGCCGATGAGTTGGTTGCTTGTTTGGATAAACTTAAGTGTACTTACCTGTACTGGAACGATTAGATCGAGGTCGCCGACTTGAATGTTCGGAGCTGAACTCCCAAAAATAAGAGGAACTAGAACATTGCTAATCAGGGAACTAATCCCCGTCATACTTACAAAAAGCGTGATAAAAAAGAGCAGTCTAAGCAAAGGACTGAAAGTACGGAAAGCCTTAATGACCATAGAGCGGCAATGAATTCGTAATTTTGCAGGCCAAAGATGCTTAATATTCGCTTGTGGTAAAAATTGGAGACATAGAATTACCGGATTTTCCATTGTTGCTTGCACCAATGGAAGACGTCAGTGACCCACCTTTTCGTGCTTTGTGCAAAAAGTATGGGGCTGATTTAATGTATACTGAGTTCATCTCTTCTGAGGGATTGATACGCGATGCAGCTAAAAGCGTAATGAAGCTGGATATCTACGAACAAGAACGTCCGGTGGGAATTCAGATTTTTGGAAGTGAAATTGATTCCATGCAGAAATGTGCGGAGATAATTGAGCGTACAAATCCAGATTTACTCGACATCAATTACGGTTGCCCGGTGAAAAAGGTAGCCTGTAAAGGCGCGGGCGCAGGAATTCTTCAAGATATTCCTAAAATGGTCTCTATGACCAGGGCGATAGTCGAGGCGACTTCTTTGCCTGTCACAGTCAAAACCCGTCTTGGATGGGATGAGGATTCCAAATACATTGTAGAAGTGGCTGAGAGGCTTCAAGACATCGGGATCAAAGCTATCTCAATTCACGGCCGCACTCGAAAGCAGATGTATAAGGGCGAGGCAGATTGGTCTTTGATTTCCGACGTGAAGAACAATCCACGAATGGTGATACCGGTTTTTGGCAATGGCGACATTACAACACCCGAAAAAGCGGTTGAGTACAAGCAGCGCTATGGAGTGGATGGAATTATGATTGGACGCGCGTCGATAGGCAATCCATGGATATTCAATGAGATCAAGCACTTTGTCAAGACGGGAAATCATCTTGCTCCTCCGTCAATTGCCGATAGAGCCGAAGCAGCGCGCGAACATTTGACGATGTCAGTTAAATGGAAAGGGGATAGATTGGGGATTGTGGAAATGAGAAGGCATTATGCCAACTATTTCAAGGGTATTCCTGAGTTCAAGACGCATAGAATGGCTTTGGTTACTATGGATCACTTGGATGATATTCTTTCCAAATTAGATGAAATTAAGCAGCTCTTTGGTGATCACATTATCGACAATCGTTAAGCTCCTAGAGAGACATACCTCTTGATCAAGTAACGAACTAGTATTAGTGAGAAGGCAAATCCTACCGCCATCACAGATAGAATTACTTGGAATACATCGTTCCACTCTACCGAAACTGGATAGTAGGGAATCATAGCTCCTTCTAGCCTGATTAGTCCGAAACTCTGCTGAAGAAAACACAATCCGACACCTAGAATTATTCCAATCATGGCTCCAATGAAGTAGATGAAAATACTTTCTAGGATGAAGATTGAATTGATTGTAGGGCGTGTTACACCCATGCTTTGAAGAATGAAAATGTCCTTCTTCTTTTCAATGATCAGCATTGTTAGGGAGGCCACAATGTTAAATGCGGCGATAATCAAGATGAACAATAGGATAAGAAAAGTGGCCCATTTTTCTGATGCGTTGGTTTGGTAAATGAGCAAGTTCTTTTGATAGCGGGTGCGAATTAAGAATTGGTCTCCTAATAGAATTTGCAATGATTTACTTACCTCTTCTACATCTGCCTCTTTACTTACGTCGACTTCTAAAGCAGAAATTTCATCGTCATATCCAAAGAGCTCCTTGCAGTATGCTACAGGCGCGATTACATACTTGACATCCAATTCAGCATTTACTGAATACACACCGCCGACCATGATTGGAAGGGTGTTGAATGCACCTTGCTTGCTGCTTCTTATTTTTTTTCCCCGTTTGGGAGCATGAATGTTAATGATTGGACTTTCTCCTTCTCGGAATCGAATGCCTAGTTCGCCTCGAATTCCTCGACCAATAATACTGTAGTTGAGGTTGTTCTGCTTGAGTACAAATTCACCGAGGTACATCATGGTGTCCAAAGTGGACATTTCTCCGTAAGACGGACTAACGCCTTTGATAGTAGCTACTGTGTTTTGCTCGCCATAGTTGATCCAGACATCCTCTTCAATCACTTCGGACATCATTTCGACACCTTCAGTTTTAGCAATTGAGAGGTAATCAAGAGCATCAATTTTTATCGTTTTGCCCTCTGTGGCACTTATGGTTATGTCAGCATCAAACGAACTGAATAGTCCGCTTACAAGATCTTCAATTCCATTAAAAGCACTTAGAATTATGATCATAGCTGCGGTCACACCGGCCACTACCACCATTGAAATCATCGAAATGAAGTTGATAATGCCCTTCGACTTCTTAGAGAAGAAGTATCGTCTTGCTATGAAGCTTGGAATATTCAATGGTCAGTCCCCACTACAAATTACAATCAGATATTGATGTTCGGGTTGCCCAAAGATAAGGCCCACAGTGCTAAAAGCAATTATTGTTTCCACGCAAGCACAACCAATCCAGTTCCGGATGCATGCGCGCCCCTTGCATCTAAGAAGTTCAATAGGTAGCAAAATGGAAATGTGATGATGTAATAGAAGGGAAGAATGATTAAGAAGAGCTTTGAAATATTCAATAACTTCATAGGCCACTTCATAGAAAATCTCCAAGAAATTGTACCCGGAGTGCCGTATTGATAATGTGCCTTGACTTTATCGAAACCAGCCTTTTTTAGCTTTTCCTTGATTTCATTCATGCCATATCCGTCGCGCACATGCTCTTCGATGAAAGAAGTTGTATCGTCATCATGAACGTCTGAACCACCTTGGTCAGAAGGAGTACTTATGATAAGCATTCCACCAGATTTAAGACTTGCATGATAGTTTTTCATGACGGTGACATCCTCTTCGATGTGTTCCATAACATCTACACAAAGAATCAAGTCAAAAGCTTCAGGTTTACGAAAAGTAACAAGGTCGTCTACTTTGAAAAGAACGTTGTCCTTTCCAATTTTGTGGAAAAATGCATTGCAATCGCACACTTGGTCTTCCTTCACATCAATAGCTAAAATGCAATTCTTGTTGGAGAACTTACTCATGTAGTAAGTGTACTGACCAAACCCGGCTCCGGCATCCAAAATGTGTGCTTTTTCAGGAGCTGTTTTTTTCCACTTTCGTAATTCACGATGAACGTGCCAAGCCCTCAGGAGTAGCAAGTCAAGAAGTTGGTAGAAAATTTTTCGGAGTGCTGGAGTTGCGTTGAAGAAGTTCCCCAGGGTTTTCTTAATCGGATCGTAATGCATGTTCTCAGTCCTTGAGCAATTTGTCTATTTCTTCAAAATAATCGAGAGAGTCGTCAATGAAAAATGACAATTCTGGAATTTTTCTCAATTGTTTTCCCACACGAGAACCCAATATTTTGCGAATTTTCCAATTGACGTCGTTCACTTTAGAAAGGGCTTCTTTTTTGTCACTCACGGCCATGAATGATAGGTAGATCTTGGCAACACCAAGATCTGAGGTAACCCTCACCATTGTGACTGTTGTGAACATGCCACCTAGTAGGTTTTGACTTTCTTGCTGGAAGATAAGTGCTAGTTCACGCTTAAGTAAACTAGATATTTTTTCTTGTCGAATACTGCTCATTGAATTGGTAAAATTACTAAGAATAAGGCATTACCACTGCTATTTCCGTGTCGAATATAATGTAATGTTATTATTGCCGCGATACAAGGTGTCAAAATCGAAACATTTAGCTAATTTCGGCGGCGATTATTTTCAATGTAATTCAACATTATGTCAACTACATTCCAGACTCAGATCGATGATTTCATGGGTCGGGTAAAATCCCAAAATTCGCACGAGCCTGAATTCCTTCAAGCAGTGCACGAAGTTGCTGAAGTGATTATCCCCTTTATGGCGGATAACCCGAAGTACAAAGAAGCAAAAATTCTTGAGCGCATGGTTGAGCCGGAGCGAACCATAATGTTTCGTGTCCCTTGGGTTGATGCCAGTGGCGAGGTGCAAGTGAACAGAGGATACCGTGTCGAGTTTAACTCCGCTATCGGGCCTTATAAAGGTGGACTTCGTTTCCATCCGTCTGTTAACCTGAGTATTTTGAAGTTTCTTGGATTCGAACAAGTGTTCAAGAATTCACTTACAACATTGCCTATGGGTGGTGGTAAAGGTGGTTCTGACTTTGATCCAAAAGGGAAGTCAGATTTGGAAGTGATGCGATTCTGTCAAAGCTTTATGACTGAACTTGCTCGTCATATTGGTCCAAATACTGATGTTCCAGCCGGAGATATTGGTGTAGGTGGTCGTGAGATTGGATACATGTTTGGTCAGTATAAGCGATTAAGAAACGAGTTTACAGGTGTACTTACCGGCAAAGGCGCTGAATGGGGAGGGTCTCTTGTCCGCCCAGAGGCAACTGGATATGGTACAGTGTATTTCGCAAAAGAAATGCTTGCGACTAAAGGTGAGTCTTTCACAGGCAAGACTGTCTTGATTTCTGGTTCAGGAAACGTAGCTCAATACGCTTGTCAGAAAGCTACTCAGTACGGAGGACGTGTAGTCACTCTTTCTGATTCGAAAGGATTTATTCACGATCCCGCTGGTATCGATGCCGATAAGCTCGCATGGGTTATGGATCTGAAGAATGTGAGAAGAGGCAGGATATCAGAATATGTTGATCAATACCCAGGTTCTTCTTTTCATGAAGGTGAGAGACCATGGAGCATTGCTTGTGATATCGCTTTGCCTTGCGCTACTCAGAATGAGTTGAACAAGGATGAGGCCGCTATATTGATCGGTAATGGCTGCGCTTGTGTCGCGGAAGGAGCAAACATGCCTTCTACCCCTGAAGCCGTTGAGCATTTTATTGAAGCTAAAATTCTATTCGCTCCAGGTAAGGCGTCAAATGCCGGTGGTGTTGCGACTTCAGGATTGGAGATGTCACAGAACTCTCTCCGATTGTCTTGGACTAGAGATGAAGTGGATGAGAAATTGCATAATATCATGGTGAGCATCCATGAGCAATGTTCGAGATACGGTAAAGAGGGCGATTACGTGAACTACGTGAAAGGTGCCAACATCGCCGGATTTGTGAAAGTTGCAAATGCTATGATCGATCAAGGAGTAGTTTAATACATTCCTAAACAATATTTATAAGGCGATTCACAGATGTGGATCGCCTTTTTTTATGTGATATAAATCAGGCTATTCTTTAAGCTGTGACTGAGTCTGAATCATATTTTCTATATTTAAGCAACCGAATCAATTGCTTGAATATGAAACACCTACTCTTTTTTGTGGCCACATTATTCTTAGCACCAACTCTCTCCTCTCAAGAGAGTTTTTGGCAAGAAGACTTTGGGTCAGGTTGTAACATCGGTCAATTAGCGCCATCGTTTAGCGGGGCCAATGGTTTATGGACCACAACATGGACTGGTGCCAATCAACTCGATGCCAATAAGTTTTATATCAGTGCTGCCGAAAATGGAAATGATGCAGGTGCTTGTGGTTCAGGTTGTGGAAACGATCAATCGCTGCATGTAGGCAATATTTTTATTGATGTTATCCTAATTCAAATCCCCGCCTATCAAGGTGCTTCCTACTATGACTCTGGAGCAAGTGGGTTATGCGGTTTTATCAATTGCTCGCAAACTGATATCAGAGTCGAATCACCAGTGATTGATTGCTCAGGTCATACAGATGTGCTCTTAGATTTTGGTTGCTTAGAAGGTGGAAGCGGCGCCATAGTCAATCCAACTCTTTGGTGTTTTGATGGGAGCTCATGGAGTGAACTTGATGACCCTGCAAAAAAAAAAACACTGTGTTGTGGAGGAGCTTACACTGGCACAAATCAAGGTATGTGGACTGAGTATTCAATTGCACTTCCGGCGTCGGCCAATGAAAATGCCAACATTAAATTGGGATTCAGATGGGTGAACAACGATGATGGTGTGGGAACTGATCCTTCATTTGCTGTTGATGATATCACTGTTGTCGGAGGTCCTGTTCAAGTAACGGTATGTTTTGGATATTTTAATGATGACGGGCTTATTAATACTGCTGATCTGTTGATGTTTCTAAGTGATTTGGCTGTGTCCAGGATTGTTTTGCCGATTTGAACAATGAAGGCATTGTTTCGACATTGGACCTTCTCGAATTTCTTGGGGTCTTCGGGACACTGTGTTAACACATGACGGTAAATGTTGAGGTTTTACGATCATCCTGTCTTGAAGCTAGCAGTAAATATGGCTGCCGGTTCAATTGCGGCTCTCTCGGAAAACTGGATAAGTTGAATTCTTTACATCCTGCAAATAGTCTTTCTATCCTCTAGCGACAAGCGCAAATCCTATGCAGCTTTTGGCGGGCTGGACCACGTGCTTAATTTATCTCTACTGTTCAATGCGCCGCCTGAGCCTATGTGCGAGGAGTGGGGAAAAACCAGGGTGATTTCATCTTCCGAAAACGCCACGATTGGAATTTCATCAGGTGTTTAGGTGCAGAGATCAAGGCTGTTGAGCCAATCAGTACCCTCAAATGCAAGGGTTAAGAAGAGTTCTGTACTTTCTAAAACATTTAGGTCGGCCACTTGATAGACAAGAAGTCCCGGATTGTGTTCGGGTAATTCTGTCTGCTCTCGACATGACGCATTAATAAATCCGACGAAATCAGATGTAATTTCGTTA
>JBLHIB010000077.1:0-16776 GCA_047615865.1 Gammaproteobacteria bacterium | reverse complement strand
AATGCCAGCCCTATGTTCACCCATTCCCAGTAAAAAAAAGTGGTTCAGGTCAATTTCAAAACTACGGTCGCATTCACTCACCGCAATTATATCTGCCAATGGAATCACACATCCATAAATCAAATTCAAAAGGAGAATGAATGAGCCTTTTTATTATTGTTGATATTTCCAATTTTTAATCCAAATCACATTGCGAAAATCAAAATCAATTTCCTATTCTCTAATATTGTATTCCCTCACCCCCCGTCCGATGTATTTCCAAGCCCCAATATCCAAAATGCATTTCCATTTCCAAGTATCTAAACTTGTATTTCTATGTTCCATTCTCTTAGGATTAGTTGCCTGTGAACAAGAGCCTATTACTGAACTCAACAAGCCCGCCGAACTCCAAGCCAATATCCTTGACTACACCGCCAATCCCACGGCTTCCGAAGATCGAAATCCTCTCGCTTTTTCCGATCAAGGCGCTTGGTTTGCCTACGGATTTTCAACTAAAAAGGAGAATTTCGGAGGTTTTTCTGGACCTTTTATCATGACCCAAGAGAATGGAAAGTGGTGCAGCCCAATTCTCAGTCAGCTGTTCTTGATCGATTCCGTTTCGCAAGAGCCTCTCAATTGGATTGACTTCAATGTGCAGCAGCGAAGCTATCCCAGCCATCTCGAACAAGTCTTTTCCAATGCCAATATTGAGGTTCTTCAATCCCTCTTCTTCTATTCGGGGCATACTGCTCTTATTCATACCAATATCCGCAATAAATCGGATGAGAAATTGACGTTTGTTCCCATGTGGAAGGGCGCACATTGGATGGATAATCTGCATTTCAATGAGGAGTTTTCACGTATAGAATTGAACTCAGATGTGTGTGAGGCTCAAGGTTATATTCTGCCCTTCGGGCAAATGGCTCAGGACATTCAATTTACCGATTCGACCTATCAATTCTCCCTTGATTCCTTCTCTTTGGAGCCTGGAAAATCACATGAGTTGGTTCTTTCACATCAGTTTGTTTTTCCAGAGTATGCCCAGCAGGCTGACGACGAAGAGAGATCTTTTATGGCTCTCGATTTTGAAAAAGAACTCACTCTCAGGATCGCAGAAAAGCAAAATGAACTGCATCACCTTGCAGAGCAAATGGACTCGACTTGGAATCATCCCGATTACCAAAATGTAGTTGCAAAGGCCGCACTTACTCTACAGAATAACTGGCGCGTTCCAGCAGGCGAACTCAAACATGAAGGACTTTTTCCAAGCTACCATTACGTTTGGTTTCACGGTTTTTGGGCCTGGGATAGTTGGAAGCATGCGGCGGCTTTGGCGCGTTACAAAACAGAACTGGCAAAGGAACAGGTGAGGGCGATGTACGACTTCATGGACGAGGACGGTTTCATCGCCGATTGCGTATACCGCGACACAACCATCGAAGCTCATAATTACCGCAATACAAAACCACCACTTTCGGCATGGGCCGTTTGGGAAATATTCCAAGCCGATGGCGATACCGTATTTATCAAAGAGATGTACGATAAGATGATTTTGCAGCACAATTGGTGGTATAAATTTCGCGATCACGATGGCGATAGTATATGTGAGTACGGTTCTGCGGATGGAACTCTCATCGCTGCCAAGTGGGAAAGCGGAATGGACAATGGCGTGCGATTTGACCATAGCCGAATAGTAGAGAATTTCTCGGGTGCATTTTCCCTTACTCAAGAAAGTGTGGATTTAAATTCTTTCTTGTTTGCCGAAAAAAATCACTTAACGAAAATTGCCGGGGTACTTGATGAAGTTGAGGATCAAAAGCAATTCAAGCGACAAGCGCAAATGCTCCAACTCGAAATTCAACGCCAGTTTTTTGATGAAACTACTGGTTGGTTCTACGATACTTCTTTAAATGGCGACACACTCATCAGGGTAATGGGATGTGAGGGATGGACAGCTCTATGGGCAAACGCGGCATCCCAGGAGCAGGCGATAAGAGTAGTCGAGAATATGCGAGACGAAAGCAAGTTCAACACCAAAGTACCTTTCCCAACAATGAGCATTTCTCATCCCGACTTCAAACCCGACGGAGGTTATTGGAGAGGGCCGAATTGGTTGGATCAAGTCTACTTTGGCATTCAGGGTTTGAGGAATTATGGTTACAACGAAGAGGCAAATCAAGCAATCAGAAAAGTGCTGAACAACTGTGAAGGTTTAATGGAAAAAGGCCCAAGCATTCGCGAGAATTACCACCCGATCACTGGCGCTGGATTGGAGTCGGAAAATTTTAGTTGGTCGGCAGCGCATTTGATATTGATGCTAACCGATGAATAATCCTGGTAATTGCTCTGTCTCGCAGGGACTCAATATCGGCAGCCCTAATCCGCCGCAAAAAAACACCGTTTTATAGATGCGGAATTGGCCACACGGCCTAATTGGATTATTCTGACTTTTTCAATATGCGCAAAGACAACACATTCGTGAACTATTTAGACAACAGATGGTTCAATTTAGCAGGAAACTGCATTTGCGCAAAGCGCCAATATTCTTGTACCTTGAAACCAATCGCGTGTACAAGGAATCTGGTGTAATTTCAATCGAAAATCATGGCTGTAAACAAAATTACCTTTTCAAACGCACAAGGCGACCGACTAATCGGTCGGTTGGAGTTGCCTGTTGATCAACATCCGAAAGCTTACGCCCTTTTTGCACATTGCTTCACTTGCAACAAGAACTTGTCGGCTGTTCGGAATATTTCAAAAGCCCTTACTGAAAAGGGATTTGGCGTGTTCAGATTTGACTTTACAGGTTTGGGAGAAAGCGAAGGTGATTTTGCCGACACAAATTTTTCTTCCAATATCGACGATTTGGTAGCTGCTGGAAATTTCATGGAGAGTGAATCCATGGCTCCTTCTTTGATCATTGGCCATTCTTTGGGCGGTGCTGCGGTGATCTTCGCTGGTAAAGAGCTGGATTCGGTAAAGGCAGTTGCTACAATCGGTGCGCCCTCGGCTCCCGATCATGTCCAGCACCTCATTGAAAGTGGTATTCCTGAGATTGAAGAAAAAGGACAGGCGCAATTGACAATTGGTGGAAGACCATTTACAATCAAGAAGCAGTTCTTGGAGGATATTGCAGGGGTGAATATGCAAGCTACAGTCAAGTCCTTACGCAAACCAATTTTTGTAGCGCATTCGCCTCAAGATGATACTGTCGGGATAAACAATGCAGCTGAAATATATAGTGCCGCTATGCACCCAAAAAGTTTCCTTTCCCTCGATGGTGCCGATCACCTTTTGAGCAATGTCACCGACTCTACTTACGTGGGACAGATGATTGCCGCATGGGCCGATAGATATCTAGAGGCAGCCGAAACGGTTCAGCTTAGAACCAATCATCAAGTACTCGTTCATTCTGATCCAGACTCTGGGTATACTTTGGATGTGCAAGCTGGCAAACATACATTCAAGGCCGATGAACCGGTATCAATAGGAGGCAATGACTTTGGTCCAACGCCATATGACCTGCTTCTAGCTTCCCTCGGCGCTTGCACTGCGATTACCATGCGCATGTATGCCAATCGAAAAGGATGGCCAGTGGAAGACATCGAAATTCATCTGAACCATGGCCAAGAACATTTGAAGGATTGCGAAGATTGTGATTCATCAAATGCAAAAATTGATGTCATCGAAAGAAGCATTAAAATCAAAGGTGACTTGGACGAAAAGCAACGCAAACGAATGATGCAGATTGCAGATAAATGTCCCGTGCATAAAACCTTGCACAACGATATTCGGGTCGAAAGTGTAGAGATCTAGCGCAGTAAATACATCTTACCAAAACCCTTCTTGAAATACTGAGCGGCATCTGTCGATCGCAATTCAAGATCTTCTCCCCGGTCTTTTACGATCACGCGATAAAGGTAAATTCCATTGGCAAGTGGGTCGCCAAATTGATCGCGTCCGTCCCACCAATACTCAGTGAAATTCCGACCGATGTTCAATGGTCCGATCTCCGCGCTTTGAATCTCTCGCACAATCCGTCCACTAATGGTCATGATTTGGATCATTACATAATCAGGTGGCGTGGTTCCGGTTAAAGTGAACACAAATTGAGTCCGCGTGCTGAACGGATTCGGGTAGTTCATCACTTCGGTAATTGTAGGCTTGGTGAAAATCTCAAACCCTATTCGGAAATCACGATCACCCGATGAATTTCCGCTTTTGTCACTGGCCTGAACAAGCAATTCGTAGGCTCCATCCAAAGCGAAAGTCGGGCGGTATTCGACCAGCATATTGTTGTCATCTGCATCAGCAGGAATCCAGTTGATGTCAGAAGAATTGAAGTACACAGGTCGTTGAACAAATTCAGGAGTAGTGATGTACAATTTCGCCACGGATGTATCCGCGATTTCGTCCATGATGAAAAACGGATTCTCGTCGTCTACACTTATAACTATGTTAGGTTGGGCGCTCACTAGGTCGCCATCAAGGATCCGAATACCGTCAAATGTAACATCCAGAATCGGGTTTTGATTGTCCTCATTCACCCGAAATCCTATCTGCGCAATGTTGTTGAAATGATGCTGCTCCGGTTGATCGTAGTACCCAGTTTCCAAGTTGATTGGATTGACTTCAATCCACAGCAAATTCGATCCGCCAAACCCTAGTGTTGCTATGGCTAAGGTGTCCATCAATTGTCCGCCCGCAGCAAGTGGAGCCTGCCTCTGGTATGCAATAGGGTGCATGTGCTGTTGAGCATCCTCTATCCAGTAACTGATGAGCAGACTGTCCATGTCGATATCCCCGATATTGTCTATCGAAATGGCCAATTTGAGCGAAGCGCCCTCCATCACTTCTTCCGATTCAAAGACATATCCAATAGCTGGGTTCAACGCAACTTCAGGTACTTTTTCGTACATCACATGCCAACTGCGAAGCTGCGCCGGTGTCTGTGATTCTAGATCTTCTAAATAGGCTTCTAGTCGCAATTCAGGCCAAATTTCAGCGTCGGCATAAGTCTCAAGATTCAGGATTTCGTTGGGCTGCTGATAGAAATCTGCGAGCTGTTCTTCAACGTTTCCTGATTGAATACCATACAGTCTTATTCGTGTGCTGTCTGTAGCCGGATTGTCTTCTCCTTCGTAATTCCAATACAAGGCGTTCCACTCAAAAGCAGGTCCGATTTTCACCGACTCGATTTCACCTACGCCGATAATTCCTTCCATCGAAGCTTGCAACTCCACAAAGTCATCTATACTTGAACCCAGTAATTCTTGCATGGTCTCGGGATAACCCTTTTTCATGAAGAAAATAAACGGGATGCTGTCGGCAGAATTGCCTATCAAATTTGCGCCTAAATCTGAAAACACATCAAATACCTCAGGAGCATTTTCTTCCCATCCGTTGTAGTCAATGTACTTCCATGAGTAAATCAGAATATAGTGTCCGTCGTCTATTTGGTTCTCTATCAAGTTAACGAACCCTTGCATGTCGGCTGCTTGGTTCTGTCGGAATATGAAATACTTTTCTGGACGCGAACGGTTGTTAGAGCAATCCATCATGTTGCCAAAATTGTGGTTGGGATTTGTGCCGTTGTAGTTCGTCTCCCATGGTTCCAGAGTAATGCTGTCCATCACAGCGACGATCATCGAAGCGGCCTGCGCACAGCAAGCATAATCCATAAC
The DNA here is from genome assembly GCA_047615865.1 of Gammaproteobacteria bacterium. GTDB lineage: Bacteria > Bacteroidota > Bacteroidia > Flavobacteriales_D > Sanyastnellaceae > JADFAK01. The sequence goes on along the minus strand of JBLHIB010000077.1, from coordinate 11,113 downwards.
TTCCAAGTCAATTTGATAGCGGGTATCCAGCACCTGATAACTGGTTGATGGATTGCCATGCACCGTGCATTTCAGTTCTAAGTCATTTGTCGTGTAGTCGAGTCGCTTCTCGGCTATATTGAAGTTGATTCGCTGGAAATTATCGTGCTTGAATTGGTCGAAATGAGCTTGTCCCCAACCGCTTTGGTTTTGGATGTATTGAAACGAACTCTCTCGCCAGTTGTAGCCGCTGTCATCAATGCTGTCGGCGCTAGTTCTCCAGTAATAAACAGTGCTGTCCGCAAGACTCAGCGGAAATTCCCATTCAACAACCCCGCCGCCTGATGTTATCAAGGTTTCAAGTGCAAATGGACTATCATATGTGTCGATCGTATCAATTTGAAACACGTATGCTTTGGTGGGCTCAAACGCAAATCCAGTCGATGCTTTCAAGGTCACCTGATCGCTCGGAATCACAGCGTAATCATAAGGCCATATTGGAATCAAATCACCTGAGGTTATAAGCAGAGATTTGTTCTGAACGATGTTGTTTTCGATGTTTTCAAGTTCGTCCACAAGAATCGAAGGAAAGTCTACAAACACATCAAAATTATTCACACCCACGCCATTTGTGCGATCGACAGGAAGTGTAAAAATGAGTGTATCGGTATACATCAAAGAATTTACGACTTGCGTGAGTGAGGTGTCTGTCCCCATAGGCAAATGCCGAATAAGCTCTACTCCAAATTCGCCGCTTATACCTTTACCAATGTTGTTGATGGCAATTTTTACTTTGAAGGAGTCCAACTGAGCGGTAACTTCCTTGGGGTCAAAAAAGATATAGTCTTCTTGAATTTTATAATCTGGCTTTTCTTGCGGATTCAACTGGATCGAAGGGTCTCCGTGCAATGCAAAAGTGAGGGCTGTATTGCGATCATATAAATCTGATCCATCCAATTGAAAGGATTTTACAGCTTCTACCATGGCCTGCCCGATGGACTGACCATAATTCTCTTGAAAAATCGACTGGTAAAACCCTTTGGTCCATGCATTGAGATTGGATGGAATTCCCAAATCCGATTTTGCAATGAATCCAATCATTCCTCGCTGTGGGACAAGCACGAAAACCTCACTTGTGCTCAAGCCTTCGGCCAAGTGTATATTTCCCGTATAACACGAATTTCCGATAAGCAAGGGATACTTTCCTTCGTTGTTGTAGTTGCTCGGGGAATCGATGTTTTGATCAAATCCCGTAGATGAAGCATGTCCAAAAAATGTCATGAGAGATACTCCGTTTTCAATCAGGTAAGTGATCGAGTCACTTAGGTTCATTTGAATGGGATCGGTAGTCGACTTGTAAAATGAGTGTACGTTTCCGCCAAAGCAAGTGTCCTCGACAGTTGTCTCATATCCCTGCAAGTAATTGCCAAAAAGCGTCTGCTCATATTGCGTGCCTCCACCTCCGAAATGCATGACCTGCTTCATCCATTCGTCAGGAACTTGAGCATCATGTTCAATGATTTTGTTGAGGTATTCCGAAACTTGCTCAGGAGTCTCTGCTGCCAATCGGCCAGTCGGAATAGCGGCTTCAAGTGTGGTTCCAAATAGCCCTGCTGTGAAGGTTAAGTCGGTCGTGGGCCATCCCCACGTAGGTATCAGATTTCTGGCGAACAACTCCTCAGAATTTCGAGCTCCAGGAGAGGCCGAGATGTCCATTTCATGTATGCTCTTTCCAACTATGAATAGATGTGAAGGCCTTGATGTCCACGTGTTCAATATGTGGTCGCAAAATCGGCGAATGGCCAAAGGGTTCTTTCGGATTCCTGCCGCGTATTGATCGTAAAGCTCTTCGACGTCAATCAACACGACATCCATTCCGCTTCCAGACTTGAACGACGCATAGTTCGAAGCTGCCGACATAAGTTTCTTGTGGGAAATAAGCAGAAATGCCGAGTCGGGTTGCAAGGCTTCGAAATCGGTGAAAAAGCCGTTGCCATTCACCGGAGTTATGCTACTTATCGATTGAAATTCGCTTTCGTCAGTCAGGAACAATTCAACTGCAGCTGCTCCAAAAACAAAGGGAACCAAACCTTGCCAATCATCACCCGAAGCAGATACATCGACCTCTGCTGTGTAACCGTTTTGAATGATCAGTAGTCGTGGGTTATCGCCGGAATATTGAAAATCTACTCGACCTATAGGTTCGGTGGTAGTATTGGGAAAGTTCACCTGAATCGAATTCACCGACCCGAAATCCCATGTCCGCGGATACGCTATCTCGATTGAAGAAACTGCATTGTAATCGGCGGCGACATCTAGGTCATCTAGACTGCGATGGCTTATCTGTGTGACATCTGTCAATGCATTTGCCGATAGGCTAAAATCTAAAAAGTTCAATTGATAACCATGAAATACCGTGTCAACAGCAAGCTGAAAATCTGATCCCCAGCCAATTTGTAAATGATGATTGGGTGCGCCTTGAGCCGAAGAAGCGCTTGCTGCAGTGGAATAAACACGCGCATCTGGAGCGTCGGTTTCGGAATAGACGTTGGCTGTTTGAATTTGTTTGTTGACGGTTTGGCCTTTGGCAAATTTCGAGTCAAACCAGCCTTCACCAGCCTCATACCAAGGAAGAGCAATTCCGTTGAGATCGCGTTTTCCCTGCAGGTATTCCGTGTTATAGTTTTCCCTCGATCGGAACCAACAGTAATCTGCCGCTTCGTAATCTCCAAAATTTTCGGCCGCGAAAAGGTCCATTCTTAGGTTGTCGAGGTCATCGTTGAACGTGATGTAGTAAGCGGCAGTGTCGTTGAACAGACTATACATTTTGTTGTTCTGCGCTGCTGGATCGACATAAATCTGGGTATCTAACCAGCCGTCGTTGGCCTTGGCGTACAGCAGTATTTCATCTTGTGGATTGAAGACACCATCCTCTTCTCCAGTTATCTGAATTTGAATTTCCTTTTGCCGACCGATGATCTGGATGTTTCGAGGATCAACTGTTCCGACTGGAAATCCAGCGTTGACAAGGGTCTGATAGTCGACCGTGTGGATGCCGTCGGCTGCTACGTCAAATTTCCAATATTGCTGTTCGTGCGTAATCCATTCATGGCCGTATTGGGCATTGGACCACAAACTCATGAACAGAAACACAAACAATCCTACGATTGCTTTTGATTGGTGCGATATGGAATTGGTCTGCTTCACTTCTATTAAAAGGGTACCTCGTAAAATTACGTTTTTGAAGCGTGGTTTATATCACGATTTCGCCACTTATCCACTTCATGTTCTTGGTTAGAGTAGAAATCATAAATTGCGGTAAACCTTTTACATGATAAAACTTACACTCCTCCTAGTTGCTTCTGCATTTGTGCTATTCTCTTTTGGCCAAGAAAGCAAGATCAGCAAAGAGCTGTCTTCACGCTCAGCCATAAAGTCTAAACACTTAGTAGAACCGCAGACCTTAACCCCAGCGCTAAAGGAAACAGAGCAGGCCAAGCCCTTTTCTACCTCTTTGAAAGCCAACTATTCTGAATGGGTAGTGGGTTCGACGTATTATGACAATCAGTCGAACTCTTCTGTCATGAACAGGATTGAGAATACATCAGGAGAAGTAAGTACCACATATACGTATTCACTTGAGCAATCGACTTTCACCGATCGCGGAACGGGTTATAATTTCACCGACGGCACGACTTGGGGAGATTTGGCCGAAGAACGACTTGAAGATATTCGAACGGGCTGGCCTACTATTCTCCATACCGGCGGAGGAAAGGAAGTGATAATTGCTCATGATTATCCTACTCAGTTGTACATGATGTCGCGAGATGGTCTTGGTTCAGGAACATGGACGGAAGGACCTTTGGAGCATGATGTTGAAGCAGGTATTTCATGGAATAGAGCAGCCGTTGGTGGAACGGATAACAACACGATTCACTTGGTTGCTATCAGTGTTCCAATTGCCAATCAAGCTGGAACTTTATTCACTCATGCCGGAATGGATGGAGCTATTCTGTACTCAAGATCTACCGATCAAGGAGAAACGTGGGACATTCAAAACATAATTCTACCCGGAATGAACTCAACTGAGTTTTTGGGATTTAGTCCTGATGTGTACTCGATTCATGCACGTGGAAATAAGGTGGCTATTGCCGTTTTTAACACCTTAGCCGATTCGTTTGTGATGATTTCCGAGGACAATGGAGACACTTGGACGAAGAACATTCTTGTAGATTTCCCAGTCGACCTCTATTCTGGAAACGATGAAATCATAGATTTAAATGAAGATAATATAGCAGATACACTTTACAATACCGACAATTCTGGTTGTATCCATATCGATGCTCAAATGCAAACGCACGTGGTTTGGGGAAATATGTTCTATATGGACGATGTATTGGGAGATGATGAATGGAGCTACTTTCCATATACCGACGGACTAGCATATTGGAATGAAGGAATGGAAGACAATACGTGGGAAGAAATAGCATTTGTCGAAGATTTAAATGAAGATGCGGAAATTACCCTTGATGATGATTTTGGTGCTTATTTTGTAAGTATGACTGGCCAACCCCAAATGGGTGAAGCGGCCAATGGAGACTTGTTCATATCCTATGCAGGTGTTATTGAATCACATTCTTCAGGTTCACAGAATTTTCGACATCTACACCTTATGAAATCGATGGACAATGGTGCTTCTTGGAGCGATCCTGTTGATGCTACTCCCGATCTTGATTTTTGGGGTTTTGAATGTGTGTTCCCGTCGATGGCAAAAGAGGTGGACGACTACGTGCATATTCTATACCAGCGCGATTTTGAGCCAGGCATGTCAACTCGTGGTGATTTAGACCCAGCTACTTTGAACGACTTGGTGTACTACCGAATTACCTCAGATTTAGTTGTGGTGGAGGATGTTTCAGTTAGCGAGCACGACGACATTCAAGTTTCTGTTTTCCCAAATCCAGCTGCCGACAATTGCACTGTTCAACTGAGTGAAGCGGTTGATTTAATCCAAGTTGTAGATCAATTTGGACGTGTGATCAAACAACAACGTCCAAGCGCACTTACCGAGACGATCGATCTAGCGGATCTTTCTGCTGGCCTATATCAACTGGTTTTTGTGCTAGATGGCGAACGTCAAGGTGCTGTAGGATTGGTAAAGCAATAAAGACCCACAAATCCAATCGTACACCAATCTATACGTGTTTCTACTTTTAGTTCCGTATTTTCGCGGCTGCAAAAAATTACAGCATGCATCGGACAAATACTTGTGGAGAACTTCGTGCCGAACACACCGGCACATCAGTAGTATTAAGTGGTTGGGTTCAACGTTCACGTGACCTTGGGGGATTGACTTTTGTCGATCTACGAGATCGTTATGGAATTACCCAGCTCGTTTTTAACATGGATTCCGATGCTGCGTTGTGCGAAAGTGCACGTAAATTAGGTCGTGAGTTTGTCATCAAGGCTACCGGACTTGTTGCCGAAAGAAGCAATAAGAATGATAAAATGCCAACTGGAAATATTGAGATCAATGTGACCAAGCTGGAGGTGCTCAACGGAAGTAAGACTCCGCCGTTCACCATTGAAGACGAAACCGATGGAGGAGAGGAATTGCGCATGCAATACCGCTACCTCGATCTTCGACGCAACCCAGTAAAGAACAATTTGATGCTTCGTCACCGCATTGCTCTTGAAACAAGAAAGTTTCTCGACAGCTTGGAGTTTGTCGAAGTTGAAACACCATATTTGATCAAGTCTACACCGGAAGGAGCGCGCGACTTCGTAGTTCCTAGCCGAATGAACCCTGGTCAGTTTTACGCACTTCCGCAGTCTCCACAAACCTTCAAGCAGTTGCTGATGGTTTCAGGATATGACCGCTATTACCAAATAGTACGTTGCTTCCGAGATGAGGATTTACGTGCCGATCGCCAGCCCGAATTCACGCAGATAGACTGCGAAATGGCATTTGTTGAGCAAGAAGATATTCTCAACACGTTTGAAGGAATGGTTCGTCACCTGTTCCGTGAAATCAAAGGAGTAGAGTTCGATGTTTTCCCACGCATGTTCTACGACGATGCAATGGAAAAGTACGGTTCTGATAAGCCCGACATCCGTTTCGGAATGGAGTTCGTCGACATGGCATCAGTCACAAAAGACAAAGGATTTCCTGTTTTCGATGCAGCAGAAGCTGTATTGGGAATAGCTGCTCCCGGAGCAGGAGAATATACTAGAAAACAATTGGATGCCTTGACCGACTGGGTAAAGCGTCCGCAAGTTGGGGCCAAGGGTCTTGTTTATTGCAAATGCAACGCTGATGGCACATTCAAGTCGTCTGTAGATAAGTTCTACTCGCAAGAGGATCTGCAAGCATGGGCCAAGCACACAGGTGCACAGCCAGGCGACCTAATGCTCCTGCTCTCAGGAGGTTTGGATGCAACACGATCGCAATTGTCTGATCTTCGTTTGCACTTAGGAGATCAACTCGGTCTGCGCGTAAAAGGAACATACCAGCCATTGTGGGTAATCGACTTCCCTTTACTCGAATGGGACGAAGGTTCAAATCGCTACCACGCAATGCACCACCCGTTCACGTCTCCAAAGCCGGAGCAAATGGACTTGTTGGATACAGATCCAGGAGCCGTTAAAGCAAATGCTTATGACATGGTTATCAATGGTGTTGAAATTGGCGGCGGATCAATTCGTATCCACGATCGTGACATTCAAAAGCGCATGTTGAAGTTGCTTGGTTTTAGCGATGAAGATGCAGAAGCTCAATTCGGTTTCTTGATGGATGCTTTTGAATTTGGTGCGCCTCCTCACGGTGGTATCGCACTGGGAATGGATAGATTGTGCGCCATGTTTGGCGGACAAGAGTCCATTCGTGATTTCATTGCCTTCCCGAAGAACAACTCTGGAAGAGATGTGATGATTGATTCACCATCTCCTATCGACGAGACTCAAATGAAAGAGCTTGCCATTAAAAGCACTGTGGGGCCTAGCTAGTTTGTAAAACAGACTTCAGATTAAGGATAGATATTCGTTCTTTACGAAGCCCTGTTGTCAATAGCAAGGGGTTTGATGAACTACGCCAGCATCCCAACCTGTTCACAGTTTTTAACTCAACTTAACAAGAACATTCCTTTTCTTGTGTTCCGAAATCTAGAACTATGAAAAACTACTTTATACTTCTCATTCTTACGGTTTTGTGGGCGGCTTGTTCTACCCCAGAAGTGCCAAAAGAATCAGCAGAGGATTTAACAATCCACCTTTCAGGAGCCATTACCAATGGCCAAAATGGTGAATTCGAACTATATGGGTCTGATAATTTCGAGCTTAAATCTGAAGTGAACGACAGTGGTGAATTTGTCATGTTCTTCGACGCACTTGAGCCTGGTTACTACACCATGCGATTTGCTGGAGAACGCGCTAGTATCTATCTGTCTCCCGGAGATAGTATCCACTTAAGTCTGGACTCAGAGCAGTTTGACGAGTCTCTAGCATTCAAAGGAGTGGGTGCTGGTTGCAACAACTACTTGGTTGGACGCTACCTGCTTGATGAAAAGATGGACAACGAGATTTCTTATGAAATGCGTTTCATGCTTGCCGCTGGAGAATACAAAGCGGTGGTCGATTCAATGATCCAAGTGCGTCAAGATTTCCTTGATAGAAGCAGACTCAAACATGATCTTCCTGAAAGTTTCGTGACCGAACAGCAATTGGCTATCACCTATGAAAGAGGAATTGCTCTGTATGATTATGAAAATGGGGCAGGCTATTACCAAGATGTTGATGTGGTAGATGTGCCGGAAGGCTATTATTCTTTTGCTGAAGAGTTGGCCTTGGAGAATCCAAGTTTGATGGGCAATAAGTCCTATGAAGGCTATGTCGATACAAGATTGAACGCTGTAGCAAAAGATATGGTTTCCGATGAAACTGAAGGAGACTATTTGATCTTCGCAGGACACAAAATCGACTGCATTGACGAATTGTTCACGTCGCAAGAAATCAAGAATAAGTTCTTGCATACAACCATGAAGGATGTCGTGAATTATTATGGATCTAGTGATTTGAGCGCGTTAGTTGAAAAATTTACTAAGTGCTGCAAAGACCAAAAGTGCATAGATGAAATTAAGTCTGAAGTGAACGAGTGGAAGGTGTTGTGGAAAGGAAATCCAGCACCTGACTTCAAATATAGCGACATTGATGGAGTAGAAGTAGCTCTCTCTGAGCTGAAAGGCAAAGTCGTATACGTTGACGTATGGGCTTCATGGTGTGGACCATGCCGAGGCGAAATTCCTCACTTGAAAGATCTTGAGCACGATTACCATACTAGAAATGTGGCTTTCGTGAGCGTAAGCATTGATGAAAATGAAGAGGCCTGGAGAGAAGCAGTTCAATCGGAAGAATTGGGCGGCTATCAGCTTCTTGCCGATGCAGCTTGGAAGTCGTCGATATGCAAGGATTACAAGATCAATGGCATTCCACGTTTCATGTTGTTTGACCAAGCTGGGAACATCGTTTCAGTTGATGCTCCTCGTCCAAGCAGTGGTGAAGAAATCACCGATATGTTGGATGAACTCATCAACAAGGGTCAAATGGCCATGGCGCATTAATCGCGTTTAAGGTTTAACATCATTTAGTGAAGCGTCCTCAACTTGTTTGTTGTAATTTTGCATGCAAACACACAAACAGTAGATTATGTATCCTCCTGAAATAACTGCTCCCATGCGTGGTGAGCTTACGAACAAAGGTTTTGACGAATTGATGGATTCAGCTTCGGTTGATTCTGCAGTCAATTCTGATGGTACCGTTTTAGTGGTTATCAACTCAGTGTGCGGGTGTGCTGCTGGTTCTATGCGACCTGGCGTAACTCAATCACTTGGACATGGTAAAATTCCAGCAAAGTTGACTACAGCCTTCGCGGGTGTTGACAAGGACGCTGTCGATCGTGCACGAAAGTATATGTTGCCATACCCTCCATCTTCACCAGCAATTGCGTTGTTCAAAGATGGTCGCTTGGTTCACATGATCGAGCGTCACCACATCGAAGGTCGTTCGGCTGATATGATCGCCGAAAACTTGAAGATGTCTTACGACGAGTATTGCTAAAAAGCACTGATTAATAAAATTGAAGGAATGACCTCGCCATATTGGTAGGGGTCATTTTTTTTTGCCTAGCGACAAGCGCAAATGTTTCAACTCGTTCGCTGGTGACCTTTCGGGACGGCAGAGTCGATAACCTCAAATACGCGTTTGCGCAAAGCGCCAATGTCCTTCTCACTCATTCCCTTCGTCTCTATTGCAGGATGTATGATCACCCTCGATATTTGTGGATATGACGGATTGAAAGGAGTCGTTGGATCGCTAAAGATGCGGTAGTTGGTCGTCCAGGTAACCGGTAGAATTGGAACCTGCTCCTCAATTGCCAGTCGGAATGCGCCGTTCTTGAAGTTCCCCAAGCGCGGACTATCCAAAGGAACTGTCCCTTCAGGATAAATCGCAATACACTCGCCATGCTTGATCGCGTTGTGTGCCTTGCGCAAAGCCTTGTATGAATCACGCAGGTTTTCACGCGCCACTGGTATATCCATGTATTTGAAAAAGCTTCCAAATAGAGGCCATTTGAGCAATTCACTTTTACCAATAAATAGGAAGTAGTCGGAAAAGACGCTAAAGAAAAACACCGTATCCACATAAGAACTGTGGTTGGAAGCGATGACGTAAGGAGGTTCTGGTTTTTTACCAATCCAAGTCGATTTTACTGGGCAAAGGAGCAATACTTGAAAGAGTCGGGACCAAAAGCGTTTGAGTTTAAAAACATGCTTGAACCATCTCTTACGCTGCATCAAAATCCAAAAAAATGGAAACAACAAGAGGAGCGAGATCCAAAAGACGAATCCGACCCAAAGCTTGTAAAGAAGAAAAAGCGGTGACAGCAATTTGTTCATATCCAATTTTGACAAAAGGAGGGCAAAAGTAGCGAATATCTGTACCGAATATTGTGAGCCAAGGCACTTATGTCATGCATTTGCGCTTGTCGCTTAAATGAGAGTACAATTGTAAGCATAGTAAAAGGCTACTTATCCATAAACGTTTCTATTTTTGTAGTTGCACAATACAGCATACATGGCACGCATTTTAACAGGAATACAAAGTACGGACATCCCTCATCTTGGGAATCTCCTTGGGGCAATTCTCCCAGCAATCGAGATGTCAAAGAAACCCGATAATGAGGCGTTTTTGTTCATTGCAGATATGCATACGCTCACGCAAATAAAAGACGGCGAGTCGATTAGAGAACATACTTACTCTGTGGCGGCAGCTTGGCTTGCTTGCGGATTGGATACAAACCATACAGTGTTCTATCGCCAAAGTGATGTTCCCGAAGCGACAGAATTGGCTTGGTACTTGAGTTGCTACTTTCCGTACCAAAGACTTACGTTGGCGCACTCATTTAAGGATAAATCAGACCGTTTGGGTGATGTAAATGCTGGTTTGTTCATGTATCCAATGCTCATGGCCGCCGATATTTTGCTTTATGATGCGGAATATGTGCCCGTCGGAAAAGATCAATTGCAGCACCTTGAAATAACTCGAAAAGTTGCTGGTGCATTCAACAATCAGATGGGTGAGACATTCGTCGAGCCAAAAGATCTTACCAACGAGACGACCATGCTCGTTCCAGGTACGGATGGGGAGAAGATGAGTAAGTCAAGAGGCAATACGATCAATATCTTTTTGCCGGAAAAGGAGCTCAAAAAGCAGATAATGAAGAAGATCATTACGGGAGATGAGGCTCTTGAAGATCCTAAAGATCCCGACAATGCTCTCGTATGTAAACTTCATGCACTGGTCGCTACGTCCGAACAAGTTGAGGAGTTACATGCCAAGCTTCGTGCCGGAGGATACGGATGGGGACACGCAAAAAAGGACTTGTTGGATGTCCTTCTAGATAGATTTTCAGGAGAGCGAGAGAAGTTTGCCTTTTACATGGAAAACCGAGAAGCCCTAGACGCCGAATTGAAGAAAGGCGCCGACAAAGCGCGCACCGTAGCCCAAGATGTATTAACCCGCGTCCGAGGAAAAGTAGGATATTCGACCAAATAGGGAATCTCCTTGTGGGTTTCCTATG
>JBLHIB010000076.1:0-16798 GCA_047615865.1 Gammaproteobacteria bacterium | reverse complement strand
CGTGGAATACGTTTTCGTCTTCCATTGAAATGATCGGATTGTCATTGGCCGAATTCATTTCACGCTCAACAGTTTCAGCGGTGTTGTCAATTGTCTCAGCCACAGGGCCAAGAATTTGAGGTACACAACGCAAACTATAATACTCTTGAACTTTCTTTTCGAAGATTTGTCCGCCTTCCTCAACACGCTCATCAAAATCGTGCAAGTGACGTTTCTGAATAAGCTCACTGCCCTTAACGTGGTCGCGCATTCTGGCGGCAACGTATCGTTGTCCGGGATGCAGCTTCACGTAATTCAGTTCTTTTGAGAAGGAATCATCGAAGGCCTCAACAAGCTCATTGAGCATTGCCGATGCTGCTATAGACCAGAAAAGAAGGTGCTGCGATCGCTTTACATTCAAAGCGGCCATACCTGTCATACATGAAGTGCCATTTACTATGGCTAGTCCATCACGTAGTTTGAGTTCAGCTTTTTCCAAACCTTCTGCTTTCAAAGCATCTGCCACTGGAATAATATCTCCTTTGTAATAACAATCTCCTTCACCAATCAAACCGAGACCAACATGGGCCAATTGAACCAAATCACCGCTAGCACCTACACCACCATGGTAATAAATGATAGGTAGAATTTCATGCTTTAGATAGGCCATGAGCTGGTGGATGATGCCTGGACTTACTCCTGAGCGCCCAAGCGCTAGGGAGTGAAGACGGCATACCATCACTGCTTTAATCTGATCTGGAGACAGAGGATCCCCGAGGCCATTCGAATGGCTTCGGATAAGATTGTATTGAAGATTTACGTATTCTTCTGGCTTCACACGGTACTGAGCCATGGGCCCAAATCCAGTGTTAATACCATAAATTACTTTTTTGGAAGCAAAATCTTCCAGGAAGTCAAAAGCTTTGTCAAATGTCTCTATTTGTTCGTTAGATAGAGCGTATTCACGTTCTCCTTTGATCAGCCCATTGATTTCTGCAATGGTCAGATAGCCTGTTCTTTTCAACAAGTTTGTATTTAGTCATTAATTCGTCCCAATCGAGACGGCAAAATTAGTATTTAAAAAATAATTTTACCTGCTTTGTGCGAGTGCAAAGCAGGAATAATTTTTAAAACATGGTTAGCGGTTGGATTAAGTGGTGGAAGACAAGGAAAACATTGTACGTTTTCCTTGTCGTCAGTGCGCTTACTTTGTTAGGTTGGAGGGCGTTACAGCTCGAGATTGTCAATGATGCCCGCAGTACTTTGCCAGAGCATGAAGCTTTCGACCAATTGAAGGAATTAATCGACTCAGTTGCTCAATCTACCACCTTATTCATCGCAATAGAGGGACAAAATGAAGATAGCATCAATTTTTATTGGGAAAAACTAGACGCAATTGCGTCAAAAGTCGGCGCAAGGTCGGATGACCAGTTCTCTCAAGCTTTTGATACTGATATCCAAAGCTTGTATAAAAGCTTACCTCTTCTTCTTACACCCGATGATTACAAGGAAATTGAGCAGTTAATTTCATCGCAAACTGCCAAAGAGGCTCTTGAAACTGGAATTGCACGCTTGTCGGCTCCTGGTTCCTTTATAGGCGGACAATCATTAGTGTACGACCCTTATGGAATTGGCGCATTGGCCTTTGATCGTTTAAGAGCAGCAGAAAGTTTAGCACGAATAACTGATTCTGGAAATGGGCTTGAACTTGTGAGTGGCGAAGAAGTTCGCACCTATCTCATGCATGATGGGTTGAAATCGGGTGATAAAGTTGAATTGCTGGAGTCACTTAAATCGATTCGCCAATTGGCCCTTGATAAAGAAATTAAGGTTCACTATTTCTCTTCCCTTCTAATAGAAGCCGAGAATGTGCGTCAGATTGGAGATGACCTAGGATTTACCTTGGTCATTGCGGTCATCGCTATACTTATTCTTCTAATTCTGGTTTACCGACAATGGCTCATGCCTATCTTGTTTATAGTGCCAGGCGGTATTGCCATTATTATGGCCTTGGGTTCAATCGCTATTTTCAAAGGACAGATTGCAGGAATTGCCATTGGAGCAGGTTCCGTAGTGCTCGGAATTGTGTTGGACTATTCATTCCATTTTTTTACCCACTTACAAAAATCCCAATCGGTTATTCAATCGGTAAAAGAAGTATCGAAGCCACTCTTGCTTTCTTGCTTGACTACCGTTCTAGCCTTTGGAATGCTGTTTTTTACTAGCTCACCGATCCTTGCAGATTTTGGTCTGTTTGCCTCACTTAGTTTGCTAGCCGCTGCGATCACAGTGCTTTTCATCATGCCAGTTTTTATTGGTGACCACACAGTAAAACCATTGAAGTGGGAACTTCCTTCGTTGGGGTCTAAAATGAAATATGTGCGTCCGGTGCTTGTCTTGGGAATTTTTATTGTTTCATTTTTCATGGTGGGTTTTTTAGATGAAGCTCAATTTGATGCAGACCTTGACAATCTGAATTACTACCCAGAAGATTTAAAGCAAGCAGAAGAAACGTTTAGTGGAATCAAAGCTGAAGAAGAAAAGCGGCTATTCATTAAGTTCGAAGAGGCAAGCTTAGAAGAGTATTACGCTACTGCGCTATCGCTTGAGCAAATGCATAAACGAGGTTTTGTATCAGGCTACCTCTTAAAGGATTACAGCAATCCATCGCTGCGGATTAAAAACAATGCAGTTGATCGTTGGAATGAATTCTTCAAGCTTCGAAAAGACTCTCTTTTGGCTGAATTGTCAATTGCAGGGACCTCAATAGGATTTAATGAATCTGCCTTTGATCCATTTGCGCAGCTAATGTTTATCGAAGTAAATGAGGTAGCCTTGAATGGTCAAGCAGCTATGAGTTTTCTTGTTGCTCCCAAAGACGAATTGGATAGGGTAAAGCAAAATTTGGAGAACATCGGGGGAGTGGAGGTTATCGATATGCGCGCTAGTGCCTATTCATTGGTAACGGCTGTAGAAGACGATTTTAATTTTATCCTGATCGCTTCGTCCTTGCTTGTATTCATCATTTTACTTCTGATTTATGGCCGATTTGAACTGGCGATAATTACCTTCTTGCCGATGGCTTTAAGCTGGATTTGGATTGTTGGAGCGACCGTTTTACTTGGAATGAAGTTCAATTTTGTCAATGTCATTCTCAGTACTTTCATTTTTGGTCTGGGGGATGATTTTTCTATCTTTATCTCTGACGGCTATCTGAATAAACATAAGTATGGAAAGGATTCCTTGAAGTCCTATACATCAGCAATTGGTTTATCAGCTATGACGACACTTATTGGAATGGCGGCCTTGCTTTTTGCTGGTCACCCAGCCATTCAGTCGATATCTCTTTTGAGTGTCCTGGGAATTCTCATTATCCTTTTTATTAGCCTCACCCTTCAGCCCGTATTGTTCCGATGGCTCATCATAAATAGATCGGAAAAAGGACTCCCTCCGCTTACTTTGGCCAGCATATTCATGTCGATTATGGCCTTCGGAGTTTTTATTTTGGGGAGCTTCGTGGGGCTGCTGGTGACTGTTGTTATTCGATTGATTCCCACGAATCTTGGCAAGCGAAAGCGCTTTCTTAGAAGGATACTTCAGTGGCAATGTCTGTTGCTTTTGTATGCGTCAATAAGTGTAAGAAAGAGGTTGGTAATGATGGAGAATTTGGATATGAAAAACCCTTCAGTCATTGTCACCAATCATCAGTCTTTTATCGATATCTTGGCTATGATTAGCCTTTCTCCAGATTTGGTAATCATGACGAAAAAGTGGGTCTACAAAAGTCCGCTTTTTGGCGGTGCTGTGAGATTTGCTGGTTATCTGTATACCGAAGATTCTCCTGAGGAAACACAAAGAAAAATCAAAGAAAGATTGGATGAAGGATGCTCTGTAATGATTTTCCCAGAGGGAACGCGTACAATGGAGGGCGAACATAAACGTTGGCATAAAGGTGCGTTTTTCATCGCCGATCAATACAACATGGACATTACACCAGTTGTGCTACATGGCTACGGTTATGCAATGCCAAAAAATGATTTTGTGCTGAACAGGTCGTACATGACGACTCTGATCCTCCCTCGGATTAAATTTGACGATTTAAAGTATGGACAGGGCCACCGTGAGCGCGCGAAACTTATCTCGGCCCATGTCAAGGAAAAATACATTGCGTATGACCGAATAAATGGTTTGACCAATTATCATTTTAATAGAATTCTTGGTGCATTTTTATATAAGGGTCCTATTGTCGAATGGTATTTCAGGATTAAATGGATGCTCGAAAGAAGAAACTTTGAGCATTATGACATGATCATTCCAGATGAAGGAGTGGTGTACGATCTGGGTTGTGGTTATGGCTATTTGTCATTGTATTTATCGGCGCGCAGTGCAAATAGAGAATTAATAGGCATTGACTATGATAAAGAAAAGATAAAAGTCGCTCAAAACCATTATTTGGTAAGTGAGGGGCTACAGTTCGAAAACGAGGACTTACGTCTTTTTAACCCGAAACCAGCTGCGGCGATTTTCTTGAATGACGTACTTCATTATATGCCGGAGGATGAGCAGCTTACCTTACTGAATATTTGCGCGCAAGCGCTGCTGCCAAATGGCACTTTAATAATTCGGGACGGATTGCGAGACCTGGAGGGAAAACATGGATTGACGAGGCTAACCGAGTATTTTTCGACTAAGCTGTTCAAATTCAATAAGACTACCGATAAACTTCATTTTTTTGATCGGGAATTTATCGAGAAATTCGCGGGACAGAATAATATGTCGGTTGATTTTACACCGGCATCGAAGAGGACTTCGAATGTGCTCTTTGTCTTAAAGCTTAAAAACACAGTTTCTTAATGTACGATGTCGCGATAATTGGAGCAGGATTGGGGGGGTTACAATGTGCTTATATCCTCGCCAAGGAGGGATACAAGGTTATTGTATTGGAGAAAAACCACCAATTGGGGGGTAGTTTACAAGTTTTTAGTCGTGATAAAACTGTCTTTGACACTGGTGTGCATTATATAGGTGGATTGGACAAAGGTCAAAACCTCAACCAGTATTTCAGGTATTTTGGATTATTGGAGAAGATCAAACTGCGCAAAATGGATGAGCGTGCGTTTGATCGTGTCCACTTTGGCGATGGTGATGAATATTACAACCACGCCCAAGGATACGACTTGTTCATTGAAGAAATTGTTCGGCAATTTCCAAAAGAAAGAGCTGCCGTTACTCAGTATTGTGATAAAGTGCGTGCCGTTTGTGATCGCTTTCCACTTTACAATCTAGAAGTTACTGAACCAGATTATTTTTCGGATACCTTGCTTGAGTTGAGCGCCTATGAGTACATCAATTCTTTGTCGACCGATAAAGTTTTTTGTAGTGTTTTAGCTGGCACCAATGCGCTTTATGCCGGTGTCAAAGAGAAGACACCTTTTTACATTCATGCCTTGGTTGTGAATACTTACATTGAGAGCTCATATCGCTTGGTTGATGGAGGTTCTCAAATTGCCAAGCACTTGGCACGTGCAATCCATTCAATGGGCGGAGAAATTCGAAAGAGAGCAGAAGTTGTAGGTTCAGATGTTGTCAATAGAGAAATTAAAGCTCTGCATCTGTCCAATGGAGATGTTATTGAAGCAAAGCAATTTATTTCAAATGCGCACCCAATTACTACCTTCAATTTAATAGGACCAGAGAATTTCAAAAAGGCATACAGAAACAGAATTATGGGATTGGAAAACACCATCTCATCTTTCACACTTCACCTTTCGTTCAAAGAAAAGAGCTTCCCTTATCTCGATTATAACATATACCATTATGATAAGATGGATGTATGGGGAGGTATGAATTATACTGAAAAAACTTGGCCCGGATGCTACATGCTAAGCTGTCCGGCAAATTCTAAAACTCCTGATTACGCCGATGGTCTATCGGTAATGGCATACATGCATTACGATGAGATGAAGCCATGGGCGAAATCTTACAACACTGTTGCTAGGCCTGACGGTAGAGTTGATTCTTACGAAGATTTCAAGCAAAAAAAGTCCGAAGTACTGTTGGACGCGATCGATCGCTCAGTATTTCCTGGAATAAAGGAAAAGGTCAACGGAGTTTATGCTTCAACACCCCTGACCTTTAGAGATTACATAGGATCTCCAGACGGTAATATGTATGGCGTACTGAATGATCACAATTCCTTTTTAAAAACATTCATCAATCCTAAAACAAAAGTGTCTAACTTGTACCTAACAGGTCAGAACATCGGGGTGCATGGAATATTGGGTGTAACCGTAAGCTCACTTATCACTTGTTTTGAATTTGTAGACCGCGACAAACTCATGAAAGATATCAAGTCGGCCTAGTATATGAATAAACGAGTACTTATCATCGGAGCCGGGCCAGCTGGACTAGTTGCAGCAGCAAATCTTCTCAATAAAGGTTGTGATGTTACAATTTTAGAGCGTTCTATATTTCCACGAGTTGTAGTTGGCGAAAGCTTGCTTCCTGCCAGCATGGAGCAGTTTGAAGAGGTAGGTTTCTTGGAGCCTTTGAAAGCTGCTGGATTTGCCAAAAAAGAAGGTGTACGTTTCATCAAAAATAACGTAAAAGTCGAATTTTCCTTTGCTGAGCAGTTTTCCAAAGGCTGGACCTATACCTGGCAAGTTCCTCGTGCTGATTTCGATATGATTATGGCCGAAGAGGTCATTAAAAAAGGAGGTGTAATTTATTTTGGAGCCAATATTAGCTCACTTGAGACAACCCCTGTTCCTACAATTACTTTTGAGAAGGACGGAGAGAAACAAACGATAACGGGAGATTTTCTTATAGATTCTTCAGGCTTTGGATGTGTCGTTCCCAATATGTTGGGTCACAAAGTTGAGAAAGGACAATACCCGAACTGGGCAGTCTTTACTCATGTTAAGGATGAGTTTAAAGATAACTTCCCTGAACCAAATCGCATTTCTTTTGATATCCTTGAAACAGATCTTTGGTTTTGGATGATTCCATTTTCTAATGGGACTACCTCTCTTGGCTTTGCCGGCAATATGGCCCATTTTGCCGATGAAAAAGATGATGGAAAAGCTTATTTTAAAGAGAAGCTGGCGCAAACGAAATGGTTCCATGAGAGATTCAAGGATACTGAGATTCTCTTTGATCCAGTTTGGTACCGTGGCTACTCTCAGTCTTCTGATACGATGTATGGTGAAAATTGGGCGCTCTGTGGGAATTGTGCCGAATTTCTAGACCCTGTATTCTCTTCCGGCGTTGCATTGGCTACAGCGTCTTCTATGAAGGCCTCAAACCTAGTTCTTGACACGTTCGCTGGAAAAAAAGTAGACTGGGCTGATTATGCCACCTACATGAAACAAGGAATCGGTGTGTTTCGATCCTATGTCGATCACTGGTACGACGGAAAATTACAGGATATTTTCTTCTGCGGTTACTTTAATGAGACGTTCAAAGAACAAGTTTGTTCTGTGCTAGCAGGTTATGTATGGGATATGGACAATCCTTTTGTAAGACGGCCTGCGCAAGGAATATTATCATTGCACCGTGTTGTAACTTTGATGATGGAGGAAGATGATTAAGCCAAGCGACACTCAAAAATCGTGTGGTAGTCTCCCACTTGATCATGGTCCTCAACGACTTTCAATCCAGCCTGCTCAACGCATTTTTTCATGGCGTCAGAATGATACATTCTACTATTGCCATTTGCCATTGCTGTAAAGTACAAACTAGTTCCATGCAGACAATAAGTCGACGCTTCGTGTGATTGACGATCCCAAAAGGTCTCCATAATGAACAAACGGGTATCTGCACCCATCACTTTTGCAGCATTTGAAAGGATGTGGACAATTTCCTTTTCGGAAAAGCAATCCAAAAATTGACTCATCCAAAAAGCATCCATGCCTGTCGGAAACTGAACATCATCTCGAAGAACATTGGTTTCATGTGCTTTGATGCGATCTTGCAAACCTCTTTCCTTCACATTGCGCATAGCGTCATTCAATTGACCCGGTAGGTCAACAATAGTGATCTCAACATCAGGATTGTGATCAGCACACATCATAGACCACTTTCCAGTGTTCCCACCGACATCCGCTAATTTTTTGATATCGGTAGCAAAGACTTTTTTCAAAGCTTGAGGAAAAGCACCGTCTGAATAATAGTGGTCAAATGCAAACCAGCTTTTTCGCACGTCTTCAGGAAGGTGAGCCAAAGCTTCGTAAATAGTTTCCCATTCGCCAAATACTTTCAATCCTTCTGGTGCATGATTCTTTATAGAATCTTCCAAAGCCAAAGAACCCTCATAACATACATCATTTACGAAGTCGAAATTAACCTCTGTCTGCCTGTCAGAAAGCAAAAACCGTCCGGCTGGTGTAATCGTCCATAGTTCTTGATCTTCTGTTTCTACAAGTAACAAGCTTAATCCTGCCTCCAATAAAACACGAACTCCATATGGCTTTAGATTTGTTGCTTCTGCAATTTCATCTACAGTCAATTTTCGCTTGCGGCGATTGATTTTCATGTAGTCAAGGATACCAAGGTTTTTTAGGCTGCGAGCAGCTTGAAACATGATCGGATAAAACGACATGCGCTGTACGTGAGATTTGGTAGCTTCGAAATCAGAAAAATCCAAATGTTGGGGCATTGTGTATAGTGTTGTGTGCGGACTATATACCGTCCGTAATGGTTCTTGTTTTGAGGATAGCAAATCTATAAAATCAACTCCTGAGATCAGCGAATTTTAATGGTTTTCGACTCTTTTCTGGGAAAAGCTTTGTTTCTAATAGGGTTTGCGGGATAAAAAGTATCTCCGGCGTCACGCGCAATCGACCTTTGAAGGCTTCTTTGACCTTGTACGCAAAGTCAAAATGGTCTAGTTTTTCGTCGAGATAAACACATAAATGGTCATTCCCATATTCATTGGTAGTGGCCTCTACCACATACTCGTCCACCTCTTCGAATTGATCCAGCATGTCAAATATCAATTGAGGAAACAAGGTTGTTCCTTTGTATTTGATCATCTGTTTCTTCCGTCCTAAAACCGGTCCTAGACGAGGAGTAGTTTGGCCACAAGCACAGGCATCATAATGAACCGTGCATATGTCTCCAGATTTGTACCGCAACAAAGGCATGGCTTCGACTCCAAGTGTTGTAAAAACCACTTCGCCAGCTTCTCCTGATTTGACTGGAATACCGGCGTCATTCAATACTTCCAAATACATCAAATCTGGACGTAAATGACCTCCTTGACCTTGTCCGCATTCAGTAAAAGCTGTTGCCATTTCGGTAGATGCATAGGTAGAATACAACTGTACATTCCACTTAGCAGTTATTCGCTCTCCCAATTCATTCAAACTGAAGTCGTCATTGCGAATAGGTTCACCAATGCATATGATCGCCTTTACAGATGTCGAGGCATAATCAATACCGTTCTCTT
Source organism: Gammaproteobacteria bacterium (assembly GCA_047615865.1). Classification (GTDB taxonomy): domain Bacteria; phylum Bacteroidota; class Bacteroidia; order Flavobacteriales_D; family Sanyastnellaceae; genus JADFAK01. The sequence continues at coordinate 7,371 of JBLHIB010000076.1, read as the reverse complement.
CCGCATATTTCAGCAACGAAGGAATAAATGAAGGCACCGCGATTAAATAAGTTGGGTTGAATCGCATGATCGAGTCCCATTGCAAATAAGGCACTCCTGGGCCATTTCTTACGATTCCAGCTCCCAGTTTTTGAACGCCTAAATAATAAGCCAAACCAGCCATGAATCGCTTGTCAATGGTTGTCATTAACATGAAAACATCAGCACTTGTCGCTCCGGCACATGCAAATGACCCAGCTTCATTGTAAGCTAGTCGCTCCAAATCTTGCCCCGTTAGATAATAACTCACAGGATTGCCTAGCGTGCCCGATGTAGTCACATAATCAGCAATTGCTGAGGTCGGGACGCATAGAAAATCTTCATTTTGGCGAGACAAATCATCTTTGTCTGTACAAGGAATTTTCTCCAGGTCAGCAAGGCTGTTGATGTCTTTGGCCGACAAACCTAATTTATCGAAAACTGACTTGTAATAAGGCGATTTCCTTGAGGCGTAGTCAACGGTTTCCCGCAACATAGCCAATTGTTGTTCGGCGATATCTCCGACCGATTTTGTGCTAAGTTCACGCCCTAGCTGCGGATCCTCAGTTCTGACAATCATGGATCAATGATTTAATTTTTGTTCTTTCTTTCGGGGAAGACACTTCTCTGTCTAGAGCCATTTTAAAATAAGCTTCAGCCTTTACTTTGTTTTCCTTCTTCAAGTAGTACTGCCCAAGCGTCATATAAGTGATAAAACTCCCCGTGTTCAAAGTTAGAAATCGGTTTTCTACTTCTTCTGTGAGCTCATAGTTTTTGCCAAAATGAATAGCCTTGCTGAGTTTCTCCTTTATTTCTAAGTACTCTAGAAATTGATCATATCTAACACTTGAAAACAATGAACGTGCTCCCAATTTCAAAGAATCTAAATCCAAAGAACTTTGGTCAACTTTATCTCGTGCTAGCAATTCTTGCAAATTAAATGCCTGCATCCCGCCAATTTGATTCGGGTAGTTGGATATCCAAAACAGCTGCTTTGTAGGCTTGAAAATAATCGCATGATGTCCTATAAGCTGATTGATCGATTTGGGATTTCCCAAGCCAATATCTAGTGCTTCCAACCCTTTTGTTTCGCTCAAAATAGCAATGGCATCTCGGGGATCGAGTGGGGCATTTCTTTCGAGCAAACTTTTCATAAGCTCAAAGCGATAAGGTGAGTCTGACTCTTCAATATTCAACAAATTGGCCTCGTCTTCCGCATAGAAATCACTCTGGTAATGATTGCTGCACACCACTAAGTCTGTATGCGGATCAAATACACCAAATTTCATAGGAGACTTTTCTATGATAGCTGTGCGATTGTCTATTGTCGAGCCTATCATCAGACTTTCCGACACAAATACATCGCGCTTTTCACATATAGACACTGCCTCTTCAATAGTAGAAGCATATTGCAACACTTCTCGTGCGAGAATCGAAATAGGATCTTTGGCGCCAGTTGGAAGGTCTGATTTTGCTGCGTTGATTGTTACCGTGAGACCAACTTCATTCATGCCTGATACGACACCCATCAATCCTGCCCATGAATAACTACTATACGCATAGCCTTCATCTGGATTGACAATAGAAAGTAGGCGCTGCTTAGCAAATTCAGGCCCCATGTAAAAATCAAAATTTCTACCTACGAGCAAGGTTGAATCGGATGAATAAGAGCCGCTCGCTCCGAATGAAGTACATCCGACAACGGCCAACTCTTGCAAAGCGTGCCCAATGTCATGCGCCGCGTGGTAATTTATAACTCGATGGTATTTGGGTGCAACCCAGTTAAAGTCATCTGAGAAAGATTTAGATACCCCGTAAATTTCCTGTTGGAACTCAAGTGGTACATATTCTTCCATATCCTTGTTGAACCAGGCTACGAAGAATTTTAGAAAGTTTAGAAAGAAGTCCGACGGGATCATCTCCTGAATCTGAGCAACAAAGATCACTTCTTGATCGCGGATGAGCTTTTCACACAACGCGCCATATACGAGTCCGCGCTCATATGGCGCACCCTCGATATACACGACCCAGATTCCATCTTCATCTTGACGCAGCCAATTGTTGCCGCAGGTGAAATGTGTTTCCGATAGCTGCTCAACGTCAGGAATTTCAACCTCTACTACTTCAGGGGGCTCAATTCTAACCAGTAAAGAAAATAAAATGAGGGATACGATCAGCAGCCCAACAAATGCTTCGGCAAGCAGAAAGATGATATGGATTGCTTTTTTCACGAGCATCCAAAGTTAACTTTTCCGACTCGTTCCCTGAGTTAAATTCTTAGAAGACTTGAAACATGAGCTCGAACCTTGTCCTCCAATTGGTCAAGTACGTCCCCAACAAAGGCCTGAACAAGCATTTGACGAGCATTTCTGTCAGAAATGCCCCTTGCTTTCAAATAGAAAACAGCCTCTTCGTCAAATTGTCCAGTAGTTGATCCATGACTGCACTTCACATCGTCGGCATAAATCTCGAGTTCAGGCTTCGAATTCATTGAAGCCGAATCTGACATTAAGATATTTGCATTTTGTTGGAATGCATTGGTTTTCTGAGCGTCTTGTCGGACGAATACTTTTCCATTGAAAACACCCGAAGCTTGATCGTAAACAATTCCTTTATAAGCTTCGTTCGATTCGCAATGAGCCTTTCTGTGATCTACAAGTGTGTGATTGTCCACATGCTCCTTTCCTTGTGGGGCGTACGCAGCATAAAGGTTACTCATGCAGTTTTCTCCATCGACAACAATAGCCAAGTCATTTCTTACAAATCCACCACTAGCAGTAATCGTATTGATGTGAAAAGTGCTGTTAGATTCTTGACGAATATCTTCGCGAGCAATTGAAACACCTTCTGCGTTGTCGGCTTGAATTTTATCGATGTTCAGCTGAGAATTTTCCGCTACCCAAGCTTCTGTGAGGGAATTGCAGAATGTTGCACCACCCGCATTTGAAAATGACTGAATGACTTTAAATTTGCTGCTTTCTTCAACAACAATTGCATGTCGAACTACTGATGCAGCTTGATTTCCAGATGTCAGATGAACAATGTGAACAGGCTTAGTCACTTCAACGTTTGCATCAACTTTAATTAGCAATCCATCAGTCCAGAAAGCACCATTAAAGGTGTTGAAAATATGAGCGTTGTCGTTTTCATTGCTTTGAATTAGCCTATCGGCAAATGCAGAAACTTCTCCGTCACATTGAGATAATGGATAAATTTCAAGACCATTTTCCGTTTGAAGGTCATCGCTCAATGCCGACGAAAATTGACCATTTACATAGACAACAGTATAGCATTCAAGACCAGATATTTTCATTGAATCGACAGAAACGTCATTTGCCTTGTGCGAGATATTCCAAGCAGTATTTATAACCTTACCCGTTCTTGTATACTTCCAAGTCTCTTGTCGGGAGTGAGGCAATGGAATTGAATTGAGTGCTATTCTTGACTCACTGCGGCGCAAATCGCTCAACGAACCCAAAGAAATAAAATTCTGTGAGTCGAAAGGAGCTAAGAGTTTCTCCTTCTTTTCGGACTGTATATCAACCATCTTCTTCATTTATACTGCTTCTTCCTTCAGCCAATCATATCCTTTCTCCTCCAATTCCAAAGCGAGGCCCTTATCGCCCGACTTGATGATCTTGCCGTCATGCAAGACATGAACAAAATCAGGAACTATGTAATCCAAAAGACGCTGGTAGTGCGTAATCACAATAAATGAGCGCTTGCCATCTTTCATGGCATTCACCCCGTTGGCAACAATTCTCAATGCGTCGATGTCCAAACCTGAGTCCGTCTCATCAAGCACAGCCAATTTGGGGTCCAACATGGCCATTTGGAAGATTTCGTTTCGCTTCTTCTCACCTCCTGAAAAGCCTACGTTGACACTTCGATTGGCTAGTTTGCCATCTAGCTCAACAAGAGAAGACTTCTCTTTGACCATGGCCAAAAAGTCCTTCGCCGATACAGCATCATCTTGCTGGTATTCGCGAATCTCATTGATCGCAGCTCGCAAGAAGTTGATGTTGCTAACTCCAGGAATTTCAACAGGATACTGGAAAGCAAGGAACACACCTTCTTTGGCGCGCACATCGGCGTCCATTTCAAGCAGGTCTTTGCCATCAAAGTCTATTGAGCCTCCGGTGACTTCGTAAGCGTCATTTCCAGCAAGTACAGAAGCCAAAGTGCTTTTACCGGAGCCATTTGGTCCCATAATAGCATGTACTTCGCCTGGTCCGATTTCTAGATTCAGTCCTTTGAGGATTTCGTTGTCCTCAATTTTAGCGTGCAGATTTTTTATTTTCAAAGTCATCTCCTTCCAGATATTCTTGTTCTTTCTGTAATTCTTCTATCCTACTGATCCTTCCAAACTTATAGCCAGAAGCTTTTGGGCTTCTACTGCAAATTCCATCGGTAGCTTATTCAATACTTCTTTGGCGTATCCGTTGACGATCAAGGCGATGGCCTTTTCTTCACGAATTCCCCTTTGCAGACAATAAAAGATTTGATCTTCTCCGATTTTCGAAGTAGTCGCCTCGTGCTCAACTTTTGCTGTGCTATTGTTTACTTCGATGTAAGGGAATGTATGCGCTCCGCAGCGATCTGTCATCAGCAATGAATCGCACTGACTGAAATTTCGAGCGTTGCTAGCAGTTTTATTGATCTGAACCAGTCCTCTGTATGAATTCTGACTCACTCCAGCCGAGATTCCTTTCGAAATGATTGTACTCGTCGTGTTGCGCCCGATGTGAATCATCTTAGACCCTGTATCGGCTTGCTGGTGATGATTGGTAACGGCTACTGAGTAAAATTCCCCAATACTGTGGTCGCCCTTCAATATACACGAAGGGTATTTCCAAGTCACCGCTGATCCAGTTTCCACTTGAGTCCAGCTAATTTTGGCGTGATTTTCACAAAGGCCTCGCTTCGTTACAAAATTGAAGATTCCACCTTTGCCAGTTGCATCGCCGGGGTACCAATTTTGTACTGTCGAGTATTTGATCTCTGCGCGATCCAAAGCAACGAGTTCCACAACTGCAGCATGCAATTGATTTTCGTCACGTTGAGGTGCCGTGCAGCCTTCGAGGTAACTTACATAGCTGCTCTCATCGGCAATCACCAAGGTGCGTTCAAATTGACCTGTACCCTTTTCATTGATTCTGAAGTAGGTTGAAAGTTCCATTGGACATCGAACGCCTTTTGGGATGTAGCAAAAAGATCCGTCGGTGAAAACAGCTGAATTCAATGCTGCATAGAAGTTGTCTTTTTTAGGGACAACAGATCCAAGGTATTTTCGAACCAAATCAGGATGCTCCTGAACGGCGTCGCTCATCGAACAAAAAATAATTCCGAGTTCTCCCAACTTCTCTTTGAAAGAGGTCGCTACAGAAACCGAATCCATTACAAAGTCGACAGCAACTCCAGATAAACGCTTTTGCTCTTCAATAGAGATTCCCAACTTATCCATGGTCCTTCTCATCTCAGGGTCAAGCTCATCCAAACTCGCTAGCTCTATCTTTTGCTTAGGAGCTGCGTAGTAGCTGATTGCTTGAAAATCGGGCTTTTCATATTTGACATGTGCCCATTCAGGCTCGGTCATTTTTTGCCATTCATGAAAAGCGTCAAGGCGCCAGTCCAACAGCCATTGCGGCTCGTTTTTCTTGCTTGAAATCAATCGGATGATATCCTCGTTGATTCCAGGAGGAGCTTTGTCGCTTTCTATATCGGTCGTGAATCCGTACTCGTATTCCTTATTCGTGACCTCGGCTAATATTTTATCTTCTTCACTCATGTGGCGATGCTTTCAAAAATGAAAGTAAATTGAGTTCTTCTTAAATCGTGATTTGGGGGAATGTGTTAAACGGAGAAACTTTCTCCGCAACCACAGGTGCGGTTGGCATTCGGATTGCTGAAAACAAATCCCTTTCCATTTAATCCTTCTGAATACTCGAGCTCCGTTCCTATCAGATACAAAAAGCTCTTTTTGTCGACGACCACTTTTACACCATTGTCCTCGAAAACTTGATCTCCTTCGGTTATGGCATTGTCGAAATCCAATTCGTACATCAATCCACTGCATCCACCTCCTTTCACACCAACTCGTACAAAAGAGTTGTCGGGGTGACCCTCCGTTTCTATCAGCTTTGCAACTTGGATTCGTGCGCTGTCGTTAACTTTAATCATTGTATTCCTTCTTTTTCAGCCAGCCTGTTGGGGCTTGCTTATGCAAAGATACTCATCTATTTAGACGTTTTCTAAATAGAAGGTACTAAATTTCGAGTTTTATGATTCTTTAAAACGAATAAGGAGGCCCAGAGATAGCCTTGGAAAGCAAACGATGATTAGCTTTGCAAAAAAATTGACAATGTCTGAGCAAAGAACCGAGTTAAGTGAATTGGGTGAATTTGAGTTGATAAAGCGCCTTACATCTAAGGTTTCCTTGAACTCACCGCATACCAAGTTGGGAATAGGTGATGATGGAGCAGTACTGGATTCTTTAGGGAAGCAAACTGTTGTTACAACTGACCTCTTGACTGAGGGTATTCACTTCGATCTAGCGTATATGCCGCTGATGCACCTTGGATATAAGGCGGTAGTGGTGAATATCTCAGACTTGTGTGCTATGAACGCAAATCCTGAGCAAATTCTAGTTTCAATTTCAGTTTCCAATCGATTTTCTCTTGAGGCATTGGAAGAACTTTATGCTGGCATGCTCAAGGCATGTGAGGTTTATAAAGTTGATTTGGTAGGTGGTGACACCTCAGCAAGTGCTTCGGGATTAGTTATTTCGATAACGGCGATAGGATATGCTGATGAAGGAGATACCGTTAAACGATCAACAGCAAAAGAAAAGGATCTTCTTGTTGTATCGGGAGATTTGGGCGGAGCCTACATGGGCCTGCAAATTCTCGAACGTGAGAAAAGTGTATTCATCGATGCCCCCCAAGTTCAGCCTGATCTAGATGGTCACGACTATATTTTGGAAAGACAGTTGAAACCAGAAGCGCGCGTGGATGTGATTCGTGCTTTGAAAGATCTGGGAATCAAACCTACTAGCATGATTGATATCTCAGATGGCCTTTCTTCTGAAATCCTGCACCTGGCACATGATTCAGGTCTAGGCAGTGTGCTCTACGAAGAAAAAATTCCAATCGATCAAACAACGTACGATACGGCCAGAGAATTTGATCTGGACCCTACAGTTTGCGCATTGAGCGGAGGTGAAGACTATGAATTGCTTTTCACCATCGACCAAGATGATTTCGAAAAAATGCGGAATCATCCTGACATGACTGTCATTGGCTATATGAACGACGAGGCTTCCGGAAATCAACTTATTGCCAAGAATGGACACGT
>JBLHIB010000075.1:0-16982 GCA_047615865.1 Gammaproteobacteria bacterium | reverse complement strand
GATCAATAATTCTCCCACGTTGTTCTCGCTATTTTCAACTTGTGCTATGAAGCTGAGTCCGCCGTTGACCAACTCGAGATCATCCAACGCTAGTGCTCCTTGGCTTGAACCATGATCTTCGCCAAACTCAAAATAAATACGGCTTATGGAGTTCAAGTCGACGTTTGTTCCACCCAATAGGAACTCATCAACATCAATGCGATAAGTATGGAATTCGTTTTGCCAGCCAACTTCTTGGGCTGAAGTAAATCCGTTTGATAATGTTCCTTCGCCCATGACATTGCCTTCGGAATCAAGGATTTGAAGCAATCCCTCGTCCCAACCATCTCCCCAAGTATCAGTCATCACAACTTGCACAATTGTGCATGGATCTCCTGGTCCTATTTGCAAAGGGGTGATGCCAGCCAAGCCATTATCTATATAGCCGTCAATCGAAAAACCCATTTCTACTTCAAATTGAGATCCGCCCACAACGACGGTATATTCTCCTTCCTCAAGACACAGTTCCAAAAGTCCTCCGCTGCTTTTAGGGTAAGTCGGAATCACGGGCCCATATGCGCCAAGATTAATGGATGACGTATTTCCAAATGTATCTTCAACTGTCATGTCGAAAGTGAGCCCCTCAGAATCAGCATTGAACGGATGGCGGGTGAGCTGACAAGCACGGAAACTCAGGTATTGAAGTTCCGACCAATCCATTATTTCAGCTCCGACTACAAATTCAATATATACGTTGTCGTTCCATTCAAAAGTCACACATTTCGGGTCATCATCGTAGCGCGCTCGAGTCATGCCATTGCTCCAATTCTCTCCAGTCCATGAAAAGGACTCGTCTATATCTTGCATCAAAATTTCTTGGTAAGCCTCCATATTCCAAGTAACTGCATGCCCCGAACTGCTCAAATGTTCATCAGGATAAGTCTGGAAATCGTCTATCACGTAATTGAGGCCCTCAGCATCTCGGTATTCCCCAGAAATTGTCAATTCCGATGAAATATTGGATGGCCTGAAAGACTGTCGGGTACGCGTGAAATACTCTTTTACCGCTAGATTGTTTCTTGAATACAATTCGCACAAGGCCAAGAAATATGGTTTCACGATTGTATGCGTCGCTTCTTTGCCAATTAAATCAGGTCCGTCAGCCCAAGGAAAATCCTCAGCGCCATGCAAGTCGCTATGTCCTGCGCCATGAATATAGGTCACTTGCTTGTTGCCATAGCCCCGCTCATAAATCGAAAAGGGCTGGGTGTAGCTATCTGCTGGCCAACCGGAAACATCTGTGTCAGCTCCGCATAGAAACTGATGATAATTGGCTCCCAAAGGATTGGTTTGTTCAGGAGAAAGAAAGGCTACAGGAGCCATACTCGCCACACACACAATACTTTCATGTGTAATAAATGGACTTACGTAATCACCATCGAATAGTCTTTTATAAGCTCGCACGACACATTCTCCTCCGGTGCTATGTCCCGTGTGAATGATGAGGTTTTTATTTACTTTTCCTGTGAGCAGGCCTCCGGCCAAATCATTCTGGACAGTAAAAAATTCATCTATGTTTTGTAGCGCAGTTTGGCTTGCCGTTTCTGTCGCCAATGCACCACCATTGCCTACTTCGTTGCGATGAGAGATGACCACGTAGCCATAGGAAGCCAAATGGTATCCCAAGTAGTTGTAAAAGGTGTATTCATGCGTCCATCCATGTGAGATCACGACTAGTGGTTGTTCGCCTAGCTCTTGGATATTAGTTGGGTAGAAAACGTCAAAAGTATTCCAGAAAGAAGATGAGTGATGCGTGGTGTCCACCGCATAGGGCCCTGGATCAAACATATTACCTACCATGAAAAATCCACTTTCCTCCAATCCGTCGATGTAGTCTTCTGAATCTAATTCTCCATTCTGATTCACGTCGATGACCAAGTCAAAACTCGCCCCAGGTCGAGCTCCAGAAAAATTATCGAGCAAGGAGCTTTCGTCCAGAATTGCAGTTGATTCAGCAATGCTAGTCCCCGTAAATGTCACTTGCTGCGCGCCACTTGGACGTACATCTATGAGTTCTGAGCTAGACTGCCAAGCCTCAGCCGATTGATCTACGACAACGTACACGTCGACAGCTATACCAACAATCGGAATAGCCAAGGGGTCAATTCCAATCACCACTTCATCGTCGTGGTTGAATGTATCCACATACCTGAAATACGGTGCACTTGAGGTTGCAATGCCTATGAGCGAAGTGTTTTGCTGAGACCATGCGCAATTCGATACGACCAAGAAGACGAGTAAATACAGGTGTTTCATCGAGTAAAATTGAGTGGAAATATAAGGATTTGAGGTTCGATCGGCAAGGCAGCTGCGAATTGAATTCGTTGAGATAGGTTCATGCATGAAGGGAATCTTTTCACGCTCGTCCGCGCCGGAATAGATCTCCACCTATGTGCACAAACTTATGTTGGTCAGGAATGACGGGGTGTTCATGATCTATGGTGGAGTCGAACCGTACAATAAACGTTTGTAAACGTATTTAGACGTTTATTCAACGGCTCATATGCTGAGTAAAAATATCTTCGCAGCGGGGCCTGTGGGTGAGCCCCCGGGGACTATTTTCACGATTTGAAAACAGTATTTTGGCCTATGAATTCTACTGGAGATTCAAGCATTTCAAAAGGTCATGTGGAAAGGTCGAATCTCAACAAGCTTCTTAATATTCCCACTTCTTCGTAAACGTATTGAAGAAATTGATTCCTATTTTCCATGTGTAGTTCGCACTGCTCAATGAATTATCCGACGTCACAGCATAAACGCTAAATCGAAAGAGCTGCTTCTTAATCCTTACAGCTCTTTCTAGTCCAACATAGGCTTCGAAGTGTGCAAAGTCGCTGTCAGGTATCAGCAAGGTGCCTGCGCCGGAAGCCAGACTCAGCTTTAAAAATCGAACCAATGGGACTTTGTTCAGGATGGCTCCGTCAAAATGATGGATGTAGTTGGCACTCATATATTCATTGGGCGTGCTCATAGTCGGACCAAGCAGCTGGAATGAATTCACAGGATCCGAGAAAAAGTAGCGATCTGATCCACGGAAGTATTTCCATTCGAGCAGGCGTAAATTGTCTTTGTTGAGGAATGATCCGGCTACCACTTGCCATTTTGAATATCCGAATTGCCCCAAATTCAAATGGTCGTGTATAGAGATTTCGAAGTAGTCAAAATTCACTTCGCTATTGAAAAGTCCCGGTAATCCCTTGCGGTAAATCGCATTGATTTCTGGATAGTCGGATCCAATAATCATCTTCTCACGTCCACGTTGGACAAATTTCTGCCTGAAACGGTATTTTATCTCAAGTTTGAGTTCGCTTTTAACGTACGGATCAAATTCGAGGGGTTGGTTCAATTCACCAAATAAGTCCTCAGACCATTGTGTCCGCCTCACATCTGTAATCGGTGATTGTTTTGTGTATTCAAAAGTAAGCTCGGCAAAGAGTCCGTTCACAATCTCCATCCTTTGGGCAATGCTTGCCATGCGGGTTTTAGCGTAATTGGACCGACTGAAGGTCTGCTCGATTGATGCGTAGTTATTTACCAGGTCGTATGTTTCTCCCCCTCGAATAAATGTGCGCACGAATTTTTCGGGGTAGTAGGTAAGTCCCACGCCCAATTTTCCTTTGACATCCTTAGTCTGAAATCCATAGTCGATAAACCCTTCTGTCTCCAGCAAATAATCGTTCTCAAATTCTTTATTGAAGCGACCGGGCAATTTGTGACGATAGCCTCCAATTCCAAACGGGTTGACCTGAGTGAGCAAACCTTCTAAATAAAATTCAGTTCCCTTTTTACTGTTCTTTCGCCCGAATCCAACCAAAGGTGTCCACCAGTCTATTATGTTGAATGCCGAGTCTAGCTTATCGTAATATGCATCGCTCTCATAATACGCCGATATACTATCGCTTTCTGAGATGAATTCCAATTCCGCCTCCTTGAGGACGAGTGGACGACGATCGGCCCAAAATGAAGAGTCGCGATCAAAAGCATTGTCAGTATATTCCTTGATCTCAGCATTGAAAAATCCTTTGCCTAAGTCAGGACTGAAATTGTACGAATGATGGTCGACACGAGTGTTTCCCAGAATGTCATAGCGGCCATCTTTGATGGTGTATGTGAGTTCGCGTCGAACAGGTACAACTTGATCGTTTTCGTTGTGTGAGTAGTTTTGAATTACCCGAAATTCTTTGCAGAAAACAAGCACATCAGGGTTGATCTTGAGGTCTACAGCTACTACGGCCCAAGTGGAGTCTTCGACGAATATTTTTCCGCGGAATAATGCTCCCGATTTGAAAATAGGATTGACATCGATTTCATATACCCGTTTGCCATCTTCAATGAAAGAGCCGAGGTAGTCAAATTTATAGCTCAATCCACCATTGGCCGCTAGTGGAGAAAGAAGGGGTTTCTGGCTTACGGCAGGAAATTCTATTAGATTCTGGTAAAAGTTGAGGTCCGCTTTCGAAAAATCCTCGAACAAGATATACGGGTTGTCACTTTTGTGTGTAACCGGCGCAATGCTCGATTTTCCATATTCCATGCCCGATCCCATCGTGACTGATCTTCCCGGGTCTCCTTCACCAGGCCGCTCGGCATAATCGTGGTGCGCGCTCACAATTTCCTTGTAACGATCTGGAGCTCTAAAATATGTCAGACTCACGGTTTCTATCAGATTGAGCTTTTCTCGTTTAAAATATCCCTCAATATTTTTATCCTTGATTTCCAGCGAATCGGCTTCTTCCAAGTCTTTCTTGTTCGGCCGCATGAGCTCTTTCGCAAGAGAAGTTTTTAAGTATGTATTGCAGGAATACTGTGAAACACGATTCAAATAATATTTGCGCTTGTCGCGGACATTCTCCATGATTTCCTCACCCTTGTCTCGCGTATTGGCCACAACTTCTGCAGCCAATAGATTGTGCGTTTCTACAGATAGTGACAGATCTTTTCGAACCGGTTCTTCGGGCAATATGTTAACCTCAACCTCTTGATTAACATAGCCTATAAAACTGAAGATGACGGTGTGGCGACCCGATTCGAGTTCCAAGAAATAATAACCTTTTTGATCTGCAGAAACACCTCTACTGGAGTTTTTTACGTAGATACTGGCGTACGAAAGCGGAAGACCTTTTTCGTCGGTCAATGTGCCGTGAACGTACTGCCCGCGGGCCATCATTGACACAATGAGCATCGTAAAAAGGAAAGTGTGTTTCAACAATCGTTGCATGCTTCTATTTCCCCGGTTTAGGACGGTTGTTTTGGTTGGCGCTGCGCGCAAATGCTCAGACCTGGTTCAGTAAACAAGACGGTTTTAACTTCACCAAAGTTACACGAGTCAGCCAATTACCTTTTACCGAAGATAGAACTCCCCAAGCGAATCATAGTACTTCCTTGCTTTATTGCCAATCCGTAGTCTCCACTCATTCCCATCGAAATGGTATCGAACATGCCGTCTGCATTGAAAAACTCTACTTTGAGCCGGTCGCTGATGTCTTTGAGCGAACCCATTTCTTTAAGAATAAGATCATCGTCTTCGGTGAATGTAGACATGCCCATAACGCCGCGAACTCGAATGTTCTTCATTTGCGCGTAGTCGCTAGAACTTAGTAATTCATGAGCTTCCTTCTCATGCAAGCCAAACTTGGTAGACTCTGAGGCAATGTGAAACTGCAAAAGGCAGTCAATAATACGATCGTTTTTCTGAGCCTGATTGTTGATCTCCTGGAGTAATTTCAAACTGTCTACTCCATGAACCAAAGAGACGAAGGACGCCATGTATTTTACCTTGTTGCTCTGCAAATGACCGATCATGTGCCACTCGATGTCCTTGGGAAGCTCGTCATGCTTTTCGGCCATCTCTTGCACGCGGTTCTCTCCGAAAATACGCTGTCCAGCATCATAAGCTTCTTGGATCGCACTAGAAGGTTTTGTCTTCGAAACGGCCACTAGCGTGACGTGTTCAGGAAATTTAGTGCGAATAATTCCTAGTTTTTCGGAGATGCTGGTCATGGCAAAAGATTAAAGGTCCAATTCGTAAATCAAAACTCCGCTGCGAAGTTTCGGCTCGATCCAGGTCGTTTTTGGTGGCATGATGTTTCCCGTGTCAGCAACTTCTTGTAGCTGATCGAATTCAACAGGGTATAGAGCAAAAGCAACGTCGTTCAAACCTGAATCGACTGCATCTGCAAGTGGGTGCAAACCATTGGTGCCATCAATAAAAGATATTCTCTTGTCGGTTTTTAAATCGCTGATTCCCAACAAAGGATGCAATACTTGATCGGTCAATACCGAGGAGTCTAGTCGGCCCACAACAGAGTCAACGATGAATTGCGGCTTGGCGTCCAGGCTGTACCATTGATTGTCCAAGTACATGCTGAAATTTCCGCGGTGCTTAGGCATGTGGATGCTGGCTGTCTTTTCTACGTCAAAGGATTCCGAGAGCTTGGCTACGAATTGATTCTTCGACATACCATTCAAGCCTTTTACTACGCGGTTGAAGTCGTAAATTTTGAGCTGACTTTGCGGTAGAAGCAAGGACATGAAATTATCCCAGGGCCCTTTTTCGCCCTTTTTATCTTTTGCGAGCAAAGCAGACGAAGCACTTCGGTGATGGCCATCGGCGATGTAAACATCATTCACTGCTGCCATTTCCTTGGTGATCACGTCCATCAGTGTTGGGTCGCTTACCATCCACATTTCATGCAATACCATATCCGTTGTCGTGAACTCGTATTCCGGTCGCTCTTGAGCAACATCGTCCATGACTTGTGTTAAACTCGCTCGATCAGGATAGGCCAACAAAACAGGTTCGGCATTGAAACCAGTGCGTCGAAGGTACTCTTCAAATATTTTCTCTCGCGAAGTAATTGTCTGCTCATGAATCTTAACGTGACCAGATGTGTAGTCCGAAACAGCAACACCAGCAACCAAACCTGTGAAAATTGCAGTTCCCTTGGTTTGTCTGTAGACATAATAGCAAGCTTCTGCATCTTGCTTGAAGATTCCCATTTCTTTGAAGTAGGAATACCCGTCCTTAACCAAATTGAATCGCTGATCTCGGGTAAGCTCTTTGCGCTGACCTTCATGAAGTTCGGGCTTAATGACATGCAAGAAGGTATACGGATTGTAATTCAATCGTGCCTCAAGCTCATTCTGAGAATAAGTGAGATAGGAACGAGATCCCACCAGGCCGACTTTATCTCGGGCTGGTCGTACAGCTTTGAATGGTGAAATATGCGCCATGCACTTATGCTATTGCGTCCATTACGCGGATGATGTTTTCCGCCAATTCAGTTCCAATTCTGTCTTGTGCTTCTAATGTTGCAGCTCCAATGTGAGGAGAAACGCCAATACCATCGTGGTTCAACAAGTCTTGACGCGGGGTAGGCTCGTTTTCGTAAACATCCAATGCTGCGTAGCGAACTTTTTCTGACGATAAAGCGGCCAACAAAGCATCTTCGTCGATTACTCCACCTCTTGCTGCATTGATCAAAATAACGCCGTCCTTCATTGCGGATAACTCATTCTCACCAATCACTGCCGATCCGTCCTTCTGCTTAGGAACATGGATGCTTATGCAATCACAAGTCTTGATTAATTCACTCATGTCAATGTGAGGAACTTTGACCTCCAAAGTTTGACCAGCGACGTTCAGCTTAATAGGCTCGTCATTTGGAAAAAGATCAGAAGCAACAACGTCCATTCCGCAACCCAATGCATAAGATGCTGTGCTGCGACCAATACGACCAAAGCCGATGATACCCAGCTTCTTTCCGCGCAACTCCATTCCTTTTCCGAATTTCTTCTTCAAGCTTTTGAAGCCGTCCGCGTCAGAACCAGCCATTCGACGGTTGGCATCGTGCAATCCACGAGCTCCTGCGAATAAATGTCCCATAACCAACTCACCAACACTTTGTGATGAGGCCGATGGCGTATTGAATACATCAATTCCGTTCTCACGACCGTAAGCCACGTCAATGTTGTCCATTCCGACACCTCCTCGACCTACAAATTTCATGTTTGGACAAGCGTCCATCATGTCTTTACGCACTGTTGTAGCGCTGCGGACAAGAATACCACAGTAACCTCCATCATTGAAACCTTGGATCAATTGATCTTGAGGGATATGGTTGGTGTCAACAGTGAATCCTGCTGCTTCAAGTGCCTTTATTCCTGACTGACTGATGCCGTCGTTCGCTAATACTTTCATAATTGTGGGTTGATCGGATTGATATTAAGCGTGCTTCTTGGCCAATTCACGCATTACGTCTACTAGTGCCTCAACACTCTTCAATGGAAGTGCGTTGTACATGCTCGCGCGGTATCCACCTACTGATCGGTGACCTTTGATTCCGCTGATTTGAGCAGCTTGCCACATCGAGTTAAATTCCTCGGCTAGCGACTCATCTTTCAAACGGAAAGTAGCGTTCATTGTCGAACGGCTGTCTGTCTGCGCATGGCCTTCAAAAAGCGGGTTGCTGTCAACTTCATTGTAGAGGGCAGCAGCCTTTGAATTGTTGATTTTCTCCATAGCCTCAACACCACCCAAGTTCTTCAACCAGCGCAAAGTGAGCATGCTAGTATAAATAGCAAAAACAGGAGGCGTATTTAGCATCGAATCTTTGTCGATGTGATTCTTAAGTCTGAGGTATTTAGGAATTGCATTCCCCGTCTTTTCAAGCAAGTCGTTATTCACGATATACAAAACGGTACCAGCTGGTCCCATGTTCTTCTGAGCACCAGCATAAATCATCGCATAATCACTTACGTTGATCTTCTTGCTGAAGATGTCCGAACTCATGTCGCAGATTACAGGGATATTGGTCTCTGGAACAGACTTGAATTGCGTGCCAAAAATGGTGTTGTTCGAAGTGAAGTGCAAGTATGCAGCATCACGTGGAATTGTATAATCTTTAGGTATACGATCATGGTTGGTCTCTTCTGAAGAAGCGATTACCTGAGCATTGCCTACCATATTGGCTTCGGCGATAGCACCTTTGGCCCATGTTCCTGTATTCATGTATGCAGCACTTCCGCCTTTTGGCAAAAAGTTATAGGCCGCTGTAAGGAAGCCCAATGACGCACCACCTTGAAGAAACAAAACGCTGTAGTTGTCAGGAACGCCCAAAAGCTCTCTCACTAAACCACGAGCTTCATCCATAATCGCAACAAATTCCTTGCTTCTATGAGAGATCTCGATTAGTGACAAACCGATGTTGTCTAATTCTGCTACTGCTTGCGACGCTTGAGCCAAAACTTCTTGTGGAAGTATGCATGGTCCGGCTGAAAAATTGTGGATATGTGTGTGCGACATGTGCTTGTTTTTGTACGCCCGCAAAAATCCGAATATTTTTTGGCTTTATAGGTAGCACAAGTCAGCATTTGACAAATTAAATTGTCTAGTTATTAGCAAGCTTTGGATTACGGCTGCTGCGTAAGGGAGGAAAGCTCTTGGAGGCTGGATTTTAGGACAAAAGCCGACTTCAAATCCGACCAGTTTTGGTCAAAATCAGTGACTTGAGATCGCACAGAGCGGATAATAGTCAACTTCCTGTCCTCGAATTCAAAAAAAGAGAGGATTGAAGAGAGCTGAGAGGTCGTGAGCGGATTGTCTTTTGAGTAGTCGATGGCGGCTTTTTGTCTCTCTGATTCGAAGAATTCTCTGGAAAGATTACGAAGGAGGTTGTAGAAGCCTGGATCGACTGGTGGAGGCGGAGGCAGACTGTCCAAAAGCGAGTCTGTAACTAGAATTAATTCTTCTACATCAGATCCGAGAGGGGCTAAAGAAGTGCGTGAAGTCTCGAGCAATACTAATCCGCTGTTTACTTTTCGCAGATCAAAGACGGTCTGCATGTTTTTTTCAGGGGTCAGGTTGGTCGTAAGCGCAAGTCCGAGGGAGTCGGTCTGTTGAATATTTACTGAAAATTCATCATTCTCGACTAAAAAATCATAGCGAAAGAGCGCCGAGTCTGAAAGCAGCGCGCCGTCCACCTCCAGCAAGAACGCGACGGAGTCTGTCGAGACAATACGACATTCTCGCATTTGCGCTTGCGCGGAAACCGACAAAAGAATAAATGTGAATAGTGAAAGACCTTTCATAAACAGGGTGCAAATTTACTAATGCAAATAGAAAAGATCGTGCCAAAATGGTCACAGTGTTCGAGAAGGAAGTAAGATGCTTGTGTGAGCGGGGATTATCGACGTTTTTTGCGGTCGAGCTTTTTATTCACCGTGCGCAAAATCGGGGCTTTTGGATACTTGGCCGCGAGTGTCTTGAGTATGTTGTCACTTCCTTTACCAAAAATCCACGGCGCCTGAATAGCAATAAGCACAACTGCTATTCCATTGAACGCGATTCCAATGATGAGGTTTGCAAGGAAATTCAATTCGATTAAATCGAGGAGGTAAGTAACCAAAGATGAGGCACAAAGTACAATCAAACCGAGAATTAAACCGGGAACCATTTTGCCTAGCATGGTCTTGAAGTCGGCACCAATGAGTCGTAAACTCAACCATGTCATCACGATAAATTGCATACTGATGGCTCCTACGATTGCCCAAGCAACTCCTGTCAATCCGCTGGACAAACCGTAGTAAGTGCCTGCGCACACTAAGACTAGAAAGAGGAACTTGATGAGGCTGGCACGATAAACTGCTTTGAGGGCTCGAACAACGGCGTCGCTCAATTTGATCAATGATCGAATGGCTACTCCAATGAATAAAATGCGAACTACAGGTATGGCCGTTACGTATTGATCCCCTAAGAATAGTAGCACAATCTCTTCGGTGAAAAAGACCATGAATACGCAGGCGGGGATTATGAGCAGACTGATAAAATATGCTCCTCCAAAAAATGCTTTTTGTAGTTTTTGTTTCTCGTCCTGAATCATGGATAGTCCGCTGAACATTACGCTGTCAGAGAGTTTTCCAAGAACGGTGATTGGCAATCCCATAAGCCATACTGAGCGATCGTATACTCCTGTTGCGGCCATTCGAGACTCACCGGCCGCACCAGCACCAACGTCAAAAAACTTACCCACGATGAGCGTGTCGGCCTTAGTGGCTGCGTAGTTGAACATATTGAAAAGCGTGCTTCCTGCGCCGTAGCTCATCATTCCTTTGATGTCGGCCCATCGCCATTTTGCTCTTATATCCACTGGGTTTTGAATCCAAAAAGCAATGGTCATAATCAGGTTTTGTGAGAGTAGGGCAAAGACATATGCCCATATCTTATAGCCCATCATGGCCAAGGTGATCCCTATAATAAGATTGCCAATTGTCATGGCTGTTGCCGAGGCGAAGAATAGTTTTTTGAACTGCATCTTCTTGATGATGAGCGATTTTGGTACAATCGAAATTGCTGAGATCAAGAAGCTCAATCCGATTACTTGCAGCACAGGGGTAAGCGGTGCGTGGTTCCAGAATTTTCCGGCCGCTGGGGCCAAAAAGTAGAGGGAAACAGTAAAGGCAATGCCAAGTAAAAGGGAAATGAAAAATGCGCCACTAATTTGGGAAGGGGTGAGGTCCTTTCTTTGAATGAGTGCCGGTCCTATGCCGATTTGAGAAAAAATCTCAATGAAGCCAACGAGAGCGAGCGCAATTCCCATTACGCCCATATCGTCCTTGCTCAGCTGGCGAACCATTACAGCTATGAATATGAGCTGCAGTGTGATTTGCGTGAGCACGTTGACTGATTGCCAGCCCAGACTTGATATAAACTTTTTCTTGACGTTCAAGATATATGTAAAGATGGAAATTTAATGCTCCTTGCGCTCACATACACAGCAAGCGAGCCGATTTATCAACCAAGTGAGCGTGGAGGAGAGCTAGCCAAAAAAAAGGTTGGCCTCGCTACGTGAAAATAGCAATGGCCAACCTAAAATCGATTTGCAGAAATCAATGATTAGCGGGCGTAATTCACTGCACGCTTTTCGCGGATCAGGGTGATCTTCACCTGCCCAGGATAAGTCATTTCATTCTGAATACGTTGAGAGATCTCTAAGGACAATTGATCGGCCTTTTCATCGCTTACTTTCTCCGCTTCAACCAATACACGCAATTCACGTCCGGCTTGGATCGCAAACGACTTGGTTACACCTGGATACTCAAGGGCAATGTTCTCTAAATCTTGTAGACGTTTGATGTAAGACTCAACTACTTCGCGTCTAGCTCCTGGTCGTGCTCCTGATATAGAGTCACAAACTTGAACCAAAGGAGAAATAAGTGTCGTCATTTCAATCTCGTCGTGGTGAGCGCCGACGGCGTTGCAGATATCTGGTTTTTCACCATACTTCTCACAAAGCTTCATGCCCAAAATTGCGTGAGGCAATTCGTTCTCATCTTCAGGAACCTTACCAATATCATGCAATAGACCTGCTCGCTTGGCTGTCTTAGGGTCAAGTCCAAGTTCAGCGGCCATTGTAGAACATAAGTTGGCTACTTCTCGCGAGTGTTGCAGCAAGTTTTGTCCGTAAGAAGAACGATACTTCATACGACCTACCATGCGCACAAGTGCTGAATTCAAATTGTGAATTCCAAGATCGATACACGTGCGTTTTCCAACTTCTTGAATTTCATCTTCGATGCTCTTCTTCACTTTCGCAACGATCTCTTCAATACGTGCTGGGTGAATTCTTCCGTCGGTTACGAGCTGGTGCAATGATAATCGTGCAATCTCTCGACGTACAGGGTCAAAACATGAAAGGATAATCGCTTCAGGTGTATCGTCAACAACGATCTCAACTCCAGTAGCTGCTTCCAGCGCTCGGATATTTCGTCCTTCACGACCAATGATTCGACCTTTTATGTCGTCATTCTCAATGTTGAATACTGAAACAGAGTTCTCTATTGCCTCCTCCGTAGCTATACGTTGGATAGATTGAATGACAATCTTCTTTGCTTCTTGGTTGGCCTTGAGTCTGGCCTCATCAACAATCGCTTGCAATTCATGAGCAGCCGATGCACGGGCATCTTCCTTCAATTGCTCTATGATTTGCTTCTTTGCTTCTTCCGCGCTAATTCCTGAAATTTCTTCAAGAAGAGCTACTGCCTTGTGATGGCTTTTGTCGAGCGCAGTCTGCTTTTTACCAATTGCCTCGGTCTGCTTCTCAAGATTCTTGCGCATGTTGTCAAGCTCCTTGTCCTTGCGGGTTGTTTGCTCAACTTTCTTACTCAAAGAACTCTGCAGCTGATTCAGCTTGTTTTCTTGCTGACCAAGCTTTTGATTGCGATCCTTGGTTTTTGCTTCGTGTTGTTCCTTGAGTTCAAGGAACTTCTCTTTCGCTTGAAGAATTTTTTTCTGCTTCAGCGTTTCTGCCTTTTCTTCGGCATCTTTGATTAAATCTTCTTTCTTCTTTGCGAGTAAGCTGTTCAATGCAAAGTATCCTATACCGACACCTAACACTAAGCCTGCAATTCCCACAATAATTGTCATTAATTCCATGACGAAATGTGTTAAATTAATAGCTCATCTCCCATCCTATTGAAGGAGGGATGCTCTGAAAGAATTGTGGATTATGACAAATGCTTATCCAACTCAGCAACAACATCCAGCAACGCACTAGAAATCTCCTCTTGGTTGTTGTTAACTTGCTCGATTGGCTTTTCCTTGACTGTTGCCAATTGCAACGCGGTCATGGCTAATAGGTCCTGCTTGTCCTTTACTGCATAGTTCTGTTGAAAAACCTTAATACTATCCTCGATTCGCTTGGCAGCGAGGCGCACTGATTCTTCTTCCTCCCGATTGATAGTCAGGGGATAAACTCTTCCCGCAATATTCACTTTGATGGACAGGTCACTCATTAAACCGGTACCTCTATTTATTTAAAAGCGCAATGCACTTGTCAATTTCCTTTACTAATTCGTTGATGCGTCTCTTGGCTTCCGTCGACTTTTCTCCGGAATCGCTCAATGATTTAGCCACCTTCAGAACGTTATTCTTTTCCTTCAACTGCTCAAATTGCTGTTGCTGGTCGGCAAGTTTAGACTTCAAGCCAGTATTCTCCACTTCAAGTTTGTTCAACTTGCTGGTTAACTCAATCTTTTGAATTCCAAGGAGTTCTGTCTTGTGTTTTATAGTCTGTATTATCGACTCAACCTCGCTCATGTGTGCTGAAAGTAAGTGCAACAAAGTTAACAAGCTAAACAACCCTCACAAGAGCGTTTGCTTATTTCCTTTAAAGATTGTCACGAATCATATGTGAAAAAAGAAATTTTGGCATGCTCAATATAAAATATCAATGGGCCAACTTCGTTATCTGGTGTACACTGCAATGGAAAATCGATTCTTTTCACTTTTTGTTTTATTT
This sequence comes from Gammaproteobacteria bacterium, assembly GCA_047615865.1. Lineage (GTDB taxonomy): Bacteria > Bacteroidota > Bacteroidia > Flavobacteriales_D > Sanyastnellaceae > JADFAK01. The sequence goes on along the minus strand of JBLHIB010000075.1, from coordinate 2,646 downwards.
GCCCTCGTGGCAGGAAATAATTGTCAATCTCAAGACGATTCTATCCTGTGGCACCCTCCTCTGGACATCCCTATTTACCTCGCTGGAAATTTTGGCGAACTGAGAAACAATCATTTTCACACTGGTTTGGACATGAAAACCGAAGGTCGCGAAGGGCTTCCCATTCGTTCGACAGAGGAAGGTTATGTTTCCCGCATCAAGGTGAGTCCTTATGGCTATGGTTATGCCTTGTATGTGCAGCATCCCAATGGTTATACGACTGTCTACGGGCACATGAAAGTATACAATGAGGAGATCACCCAGTTTACAAAGGATGCACAATATGACTTGGAGCGTTTTGGGGTCGATTTATTTCCCGGGCCTGGCCAACTTCCTGTTGAAAAGGGCGAAGTGCTTGGTTTGAGTGGTAATTCAGGAAGTTCAGGCGGGCCTCATCTCCATTTCGAAATTCGTGAGACTGATACCGAGTCTCCAGTGAATCCACTTTTGTTCAACTTGGAGATCAAAGACGACGTTCCCCCCCAGATAAACGAGGTGATGATCATTCCGCTGAATGATTCGAGTTGGGTAAATGGTGCGAGAGATTCACATAGGGCCTCAGTTCTCGGAGGGTCTGGAAAATATAGCCTATCGGCAAATGCTGTTTCTGCTATAGGTAAGATCGGCTTGGCCGTTGACGTGATAGATAAGTTGAATGGTTTTCCTAATAAATGTGGAATCTATACGATCAAATTATTTGCCAATGGTGAACTCATCTACGAGCAAACCATGGACAAACTGTGTTTTGATACCAATAGATACATGAACGCCCACACGGTGTATCCTGTGAATAAGGCAGAACGCAAGAATTTTCAACGCAATTATCTCCTCAGCAACAACGGTCTTGACATATACGGCGTCATTCGAAATAGAGGGAAATTAAATATTCGCGCTGGCGCGCAAATGGATATGCGCTACGAAATCACGGATGTGGCAGGGAATTTATCTGTACTCGATTTTAAATTGACAGGAAAAGCTCCTGGAGCTATTATTTCGGCTCCAAAAGAACAAAAAGGAGAACTCATGAAATACGATACGGTCAACGCATTTCGATCGGAACGTTGCACGGTGTATTTGCCCGAAGGGCGCCTCTATGAAGATCTATATTTCGAACATAAAGAATCCAAAGGACCCCAAGACGCCTTGAGCATGGTGCATAAAATTGGAGATAGGGGAGTCCCCGTGCACAATGAGTTTATCTTAAAAATACGGACGGTAGATATTCCTGCTTCTAAACAAGGATTTGCCCTTGTGGCCACTTACAATTCAAAAAATGGAAAACTGCGTGCTAAAGGTGGTAAGTACAAAATGGGATGGATGGAAACCCGAGTGAAGAGTTTTGGGAGCTATTGTGTTGTCTATGATTCGATTCCTCCTGTCATTCGAAATAGCACGTTGCGAGACTCTATGAAGGGTAAGGATTCATTCAGTGTGACAATTACCGATAACCTTTCAGGCATCAACGAGTATCGCGCAGAGGTAAATGGACAATTTATTTTGGGTGCTTATGACCCAAAAAGGGCGCGAGTTACTTTCGAACTAGAAAGCGCTCGAATTCATCCAAGTAAAAAATATGAAGTCGTCGTTTCTGTTAAAGATGAACGGGGTAATGAAGCTTTGTATGAGTCTTCCTTTACGTGGTGATCAATTGCGGACCTTGTTGGAACGGCCTTTCTTAGTCAGACTATAATAGTCAATGAAATACAAAGCTTTTATCGAGATACTGTTGACCTGAGGTTGATCTATAGTCTGTTCGAAATCTCGTGCCCAGTTGTCTGGAATAGACTCTGAAAAGTCAATAATGGAGTTCTTCCACACCACGCTCAATTCACTTCCCGGTGCAAATACCCATGTATAAACCATGTCGATATTAAAGGCGTTAAAGCTCTTGTCGTAATCGGAATTACCCTGATCGTCAATGGCGTTGAATTCAGTGTCATACAGGTATCCATCTTCGCCCAATAAGTGAAATGACTTGATGTCAACGTTGCTCCAATAATGGCGCAGACGGAAAGTAAGTCCCATTCGATTCGTGAAAATGTACTTGGCTGAAAGGACGTTTGTGATTGTATTGACGTCACGCGAACTAAAAACAACGTCGCCGTCCTCCAGATTATCGGTATCCTCAGCATGCAAAGCCCAACCTTGATCGTTGTAACTATCGCCCATGCTCCATACATAAGTGAACATCAGCTTGTCGCTCGCTCGCAACCGAGGAGCTATTCTGAAATAGGTGCCGTACATTCCCGCGCGAAGTCTTTTCCCAGCATCGACATTGACATCGACAGCAAACATCTTTCGGTAATCGGTCGAAAACCAAACATTTCCGCTGTAGTTTTCTGGAATAACATATGATCGTCCATCTACACGTGGCTCGAAATAATCTCGTCCTTCACCAGGATTGACGTCGAAATTGGCGCCAAAAGTGAAGAAGTTACGTGTATTGACCCCTACGTCTCCTTCAATTCCCCATCCTGTGTATACCGCGGGGTCTTGCAATGCACCGTACCAAATTGTAGCACTACTCCATAAGTTGTTAAAACCTCCAAAAGGCTCGTAGATATTGTAAGACATCCATGCATAAGCCTGCATTTCATTGGCGTTGTA
>JBLHIB010000074.1:0-17363 GCA_047615865.1 Gammaproteobacteria bacterium | reverse complement strand
CTTCTAATTTTAGGAAGTGGACTGGCCGCTGCGGGCTTAGGACAGCTTTTAGGGGCCTTGTTTCAGAGTCAACAACAAGCATCAGCAACTGGAGCAATTTCCATTATTATACTGGCTGCTTTGGGAGGAATTTGGGTGCCGACTTTCGCTATGCCTGAATGGCTGCAGACGGTATCGATGATCTCTCCTTTGAATTGGGCCATGGGAGGTTTTCAAGACATTCTCCTTAGGGGACTAGGAGTCGTTGAAATTCTACCTGAAACCGGATTATTGATCGGTTTCGCAGTGATATGTGCGGCGATATCTGTCTCTCGTCGAGCTTAATGATTAGGATTACATTGGTGCCTATCTCGGCAGTCCGCTAGCTCAATATCCAGCTATATCTTTTCCAACTTATCTAAAGTCAAATCACTCGCAGCATCACCCATATTCAAGGTGCTATTAGGATCAAAAAATAGCATGCATACTTCTTCGGGAGCAAATAGCCTATTCAATGTCCCCATTGGGATCACTACCATCACGCCAACATCCAATTGCAAGGTGCTATTCGTCAACCCAATGAACAGAGCACCACTGACAACAAGGAATAACTCAAAGCCTGAAATAAATTTAGTCCGCATCTTCATTTTGGTTCAGATGAAAACTAGGCAATCCTCCATAAATACTGGATTTCAATACAGCGTATATTCGATTCAGGCATGGAGCTCGTCAAGTTTTTCTTGTCCATGTTTGAGTTTCTGATACTGCGGTCAAAGAATCTCTTTAGGAATAATTTTACGCGTCCACGTAGAAATTCTTTTCAACTTCGAAACTTCTTCATCAGGATTGAAGTCGCCTGAGATTCTCCATGAGTTTTCTGGTCGAAATTCAAGGTCAATGCCTTTTTGCACTTTGCTTGTGAGCTCCTTGGAATAAAGGACAACCAGACATTCTGTATTGAGATTTGCACTGCGCGGGTCGAGGTTAAATGTTCCAATGACTGTAATTCTTCCATCTACGATCATCGTCTTGGCATGCAGACCAAAAATCGGAGAATAGTTAAGTTTCTCCTGAAGTTCTCCAGTCATTATGTCCATTCGTTCTTTGGCATCTGGGCGAAATTCATAGATCTCAACCCCTGTTACCAACAACGTTTCTCTGTCTGTTTGATAGCTGCTAAACGCCTCGATATTGTCTGTAGAAGCCAGCGAATTGGTGAGGATTCTCACCCTTACACCACGGTCAACTGCGGCTTTAAACAGAGCCCTACTCGCCTCTGTTGTAATGAGGTAAGGTGATTGGATGTCTACTGATATTTGCGCTCGCGCCAAAATAGAAACCAAAGTATCCGTAGTAACCCCCCCGCCCTCGAGGCCATGTGAACCGTCATTTTTCCCCGGCTTATCTGAGATAAATTGCACACTATCCATCCACAGAATCTTGCCCTCGTCAATGAGTTTGGTAAACATCTGTGGCAGATTTTCAATTTCCTCACGAACCTGAGGCCAAAAATTCCCTGGATCGCACGCGTATTCATGTAGGTTGTCGAAACGCGAGGAATCAGCAAGTCCCTCGGGTAAGTTATCGACCAAAGATGTTACCTCGTGGCTAAATCTCGAAGTCCAGAAATCGGCAAAGGATGCCTTTACCTCATTCGCAGCTTGTCCCATGAACAGGATGTCTCGATCGCGGAAATTGTATTCGTGGTCGTAGTCGAAATATTCATCAGCAACATTCCGTCCGCCTGTGATGACCACTGCGCCATCTACCGTGAACGTTTTGTTATGCATTCGCTGATTGGCACCACGAAAATCGGTTGCAAATTTCTTCAGTTTCGCAAATAAATTTTTACCCAAATTCACCCCCGGATTGTAAATCTTGATGTCGATATTCTCGTGCGAATCAAGCATCAACACATCCTCAATATCCGCATCCACCATGATGTCGTCGACAAGGATTCTCACCTTCACACCTCGGTCAGCGGCGTGCACAAGGTAGTCACAGGCAATCAGACCAACGTTGTCTGTCGAGAATATAAAATACTGAATATCAATTGTCTCCTGAGCATTTTCACACAACCATGCGCGCGTGACCAAAGCTCCACCTCCATCTTCCAACACATAGGCACCGGTATTCTCTTGCATGAGGCTGTCTAAAGGCTGCAAATATTTATCCAATTCGCTGGGTGCATTGGAGTGTATTAAGGAACAAAATTCAGCCTTCGGCAAATGATCTTTCGGGTTATCCTTGCAGCTCGCTATGCACAGGATTGAACACACAAGAAATGTCCATGATTTTAAGCTGAATTGAAAATGAAGATGGCTATTTCTCATGCAACTTTATGTCGTTTATAACTGTGTATCAGAGACTGCCTCTCGATCGATTAACTCAGAAACTATTCTTTGAATGCTTTCTGGTTCAGAGTACACATGATGACCATACCCATCAATTATATCGAGCTTCACTGCCAATTGTACTGCCCAATCTTGGCTCGGTTTGTACTCATCATTCTCACCAAAATAGAGTGCCAGTTTGCAAGGAATACTTTCCTTTTCATGCCGCAGCCGAGTAGCAGAAACTGCAGTTAGACTCAAGGCCTTCAATCCCGAAGTTACCGCTTGCCAGGCAATTGTACCTCCAACGCTGAATCCCAACACATGAACTTCCTCCTGTTCTTGCGCGATCAGATTTTCAACGGCTTTATCAATACCTCCGCCGACAAATTGCGAGTGAATCATTTGCTGTGAATTTGACTTGAGATCAACTTGTCCAAGCTCACGACAATCATGAAGAGACACATTGAATTTCTTGCTCAAAGCTTTTTCGTACAACCCGATCCATTGGCAATTCTGGAAACCCCACAAATCTGAAAGAATTATCAATCGTGATAAATCTTTATTTGGGTTCACTTGTTCCATTCTTCTTGGATAATGAATTACGACTTTCGCTAGCCATATTTTTCGACAGGGCTTTTGATGGATTTTCTATGATCTTCCAGAATATTTGTGCACCTACAACTGAAGCCAAGATGGCTATTATAATCAAACCTATTTTCAAAGAATAGTCGTCGACATGCCTAGCCAATAAATAGATGACACTTCCTCCAATGGCACCATGCGTGAGATATAGGGAATAAGAAATATCCCCGAAGTAATTGGTTAACCGCTCATTGACATTGGTATACTCAATGGCAAGGATCGCCAATAGCGCAAAAACAGCAATCGTCAGCTCGTGAGTGCATGCCGTGAGGATCACAAAGCCGCCTATAAGCGACCAAGCCATCACCGATTTGATGCGCTTTACCTTCCATAAAAAGAGGGCCATTCCTTGGGCAAAAATTGGGGCATAATACATTACGCCTCTGTGATCATCAACCAAAAGACCGGAAAGGGCAAAAACAACCAAGGTAAAAATGACGACCCATGTTTTATTGGACACAAGCAAAGGAAAGAGCAGTGCAATAACAATGTAGAACTGAAACTCTATTGCGAGCGTCCAGTAGATAGGGTTGTACCATTCATGCGACGAAAAGGGAATTGTGTAGAGCAAGTGATGCGCCAATCGGCCCAGTTCCAAACTGAACTCAGTACCATTTTTCCCAGCGAAGACCACTTGAATGACAAGTACGAGGGCAATAGACATGAAGTAGGGAATCTCAATTCTTGTCCACCTTTTCGCCAAAAACCGACCAATTTTTGACAGTTTGAAATTGACCTTTTCTAAAGAGAGGGGAATGACGAATCCAGAAATAACAAAAAAGATAAATACGCCCTGAACACCAAATTCACCGAGCCAAACCAGCATATCGTCTGCCGGTAAGAGTGCTCCTCTAAAATCTTCGTAAGCTGTAAAATGATACACGCACACCATCATCGCAGCAATGCCTCGGAGCATGGTGATTGATGGATAAAATTGCTTCATGTAAACTTTTATAAAAGCTTGAAATTGCTACGGTAGAAAGCTCAAATTAAGGAAAATGTACAATCATTTGCCGAAGGCTTGATCTCCTTACTTTTCAAGGGCTACTACACCCAAGTTGTCGTCCCCAAAAAGATTAACAATTAAAATGCGCTGAATAGTATGGGGCATGTTAGAATTGGGCATCAATAATTCTTCGAGCAAACTGGCGTCCTGCATAAAACCCTGTGCCAACCACAATGCAAAAGCCGAACTCGTCTCAAACTCGCCGCACAAATGCTTGAATCTTGCAATAGGAGCAGTCATTTGTCCAAGAGCCGCATGGATTAATTGATCGTGTTCTGCCATGCCATTTCCACCTAACAGAACTAGATCACAATCCTTGTCCCAGCCAGCTTCCTCAAGTGCTTCTCTTACTTTATTGACACATGTATCTGGTGACAAAAGACCACTTTCTGCGACCACCGATTTTATTTGCGGACCAGAATTCTCACTTGTAATCATAAAAAACGAAGCAGCTTCTCCGGCAATTGGGTGAGCATTTTCGTAAGTCTTATGCATGTCAACTTCGCCAATTCCTATGAGGCCGGCTTTGTGCATGATATAAGCGTGGTCCTTGGTCATCTCGTCGAATCCTCCGACCAATGTGGTTTTTGACTCCTCGCTTTCCAATAGAGTAAGTGCGTCAATGAGGGCAAGTTCGAAACTAATTCCCTTATGCACCCACGTCATGTTGTAGCCGTGAATCTTATGTTGCAGCGCTATTTGAGCACCACTGGTATTGGATGTCGTTTGCAAAAAAGCGTACGGAATCAGATTTTCCTCTTGGTTATCGATCATCTGATTCAGGAATTTCTCGGTTGACCCCATAGAGCCCAAGCCGGTCGCCGTAATGATCGAATCAGGCACAGATCCATAGGCATCGATGCACAAATTTCCGGCACACAAGGCCATACGAACACCTTTGCCCATTCTTCTCACCTGCCTCGGGTCGATGTATTTGACGTAATCCGGGCGCAAGACTTCTAGTTGGTCTGTGACGTGATAATTCCACGCTACTCCCAGGCCTTTCGTTCCATCAGTCGATTGAGGTGAAATGCACGAACTAGCCGCTATGTAACCTTTCGTCTTCATTTACTGAATATTAAGGATGTCGCATTTCCACCGAAACCAAATGAATTGGACATGGTATGTTTGATTTCCACTGTGCGAGCTTTTGTTTCGGGAGTCCACTTGATTTCTGGATCATTTTCATTTAATCCAGCATTCGCAAATGTCTTTCCTGCGAGCATGGCATGAATGGCGTATACAGCCTCTAAGGACCCTGCGGCACCCAACGTATGTCCAGTATATCCTTTGGTCGAGCTTATTGGCGGAACATTTTCTCCAAATATCCGGGTAATGGCCTGCGCCTCGGTATGGTCGTTATTTTCAGTTCCTGTGCCGTGAGCATTGATATATCCTATATCACTCGCCGTCAGTTTTGCGACTTTGAGTGCTTGCTCCATGGCCAACTTTGCACCTTCACCATTTGGAGAGGTAGCAGTCTCATGAAAAGCATCATTGGCGTTGGCCCATCCTGTGAGTTCGCATAGAATCTTTCTTCCATGCTTGGCCGCGCTCTCTTCAGACTCAAGAACTACGAAAGCAGCTGCTTCTCCTAGATTGAGACCTACTCGATTTTTATCGAATGGTCGGCATCGCTGATCTTCCATAATCCGCAGCGATCGAAATCCGTTGAGTGTAAATGCCGAAAGTGAGTCAACTCCTCCAGCAATTGCGGCATCTATTTGTCCGATTGAAATCAATCGAGCGGCAAACATAATTGCATTGGCACTGCTAGAACAAGCGGTGCTGATAGTAGCATTGAATCCGCTATTGGAAAACATAGCCCGAATGGCGTCTGTGCTATCGCCCGCATGATGACTTTGAATCGTGTCAAAATCTTCTTCTGGAGTCTCTGTTTTGAAATAGGATTTATAGTGCTGCTCGGTAAGAGTCATGCCACCGCCTGTATTCCCGGAAACTACAGCCCATTTGCCAATAGGCTTATCAATTCCTTCCATAGCTTCCATTGCTGCGTGACAAGCTAACATAGATGCACGAGAAGGATATTTATTATCCACACCGGTGAGCTCTTGTAATTCATCATTGGAGAGTTTCACCTCACCAACGAAAACTGAGCGATGGACCGTTTTTAAATGTAAGGGTTGATCGAGACCTGGGGAAGCACTCCACAGTCTATCCAGCTGTTCCGCAACCGAATTGCCGACGGCGGAAATCGCGCCTGTGGACGTCACAAAAACACGTCGGCGCATAAACTTTACGATGGGTTCTTTGACTGGATAAATTCGGCAACAGTACGCACAGACTGCAGTACTTTTCGACCTTCTTTGGGATCGGTGATTTTGATGCCGTAATTTCTTTCAATAAGAGCCATAAGCTCAAGTGAATCGATCGAATCAAGACCTAAACCTTCTCCAAACAATGGATCATCAGGATTGATGGTGTCTACTCCTATTTCTTCCAGGTTCAATTCTTTGATGATCTCGCCTGTAATTTTTGTGATAAGTTCGTCTGTGGTCATTTGTGCTTGTTTCGATTTCAAATGTACATAATTGGGATAAGATATAGGTTTGGTTTTGGAATGTTGGGCTTGGATTATTTTGGTGGGGGGGGTTGGTCATCTTTTGAGGCATGCCGCCTGTCAATCCTGATAACTGAGTCATGTGAACTGCAACTTTAAGACGTGTGCTTAACGCGCTGCAATTAATCGCCTCTTATTCAGCAATTTTAGAGCAAATTAAAAATTGTTCTATCTGTTCATTGGCTTTACTTGTCTTTAGCGCCTCGCAATGCATAAGCAAAAGCTACACCAAACAGCACAGTAACTATTCCCGCAAAATATGGTATGAATTCAATCATTTTCGTTCGTTTATTACATGTAAGTAAATACCAAAAGCTAGCAATGAGGGAACCCAAAGTCCAATAAAAATCGCTTGGTTTTCGTGACCATTAAAAAATAAAATCTCCGAATAAATAAGCGATAGTATAGCCGCTAAAAAAAGCAACTTGTCAGTTAAATTAAATCTCTTAAACATTTTTTTATTATGATAAATTCCTACTCTTATGGCTTTTCGGTTTAGCCCTGTTGTTTTAAGTGATTTCTAGTCTCCACTTCACTATTATCAAATATATATCTTTTTGCCAAGATCGCATTCTTTAAACCCTGTACTTAATAACGCAAGACCTGTTCAAAAATAAGCCATGCTATCATCTCACCGATTCATGCACTAACACTCTCATGCCCGACCAAAAGATTTGGGTAATTTACAGGCAAGCTATTTACAACATTCCGAAGTTTCTATCTACTTGCTTTTCCAACGAAGTGCTTGATGGATCATCGCAAAAAATGAAGGGCTCATCAATGGCTTCTTGCCTCAACATGAGTTTAGTCATTCTTTCTTTTATCAGGTTTCAGTTTTGCTAAATGCTCATCAAAATCCTGAACTCTTCAGCTATTTATTCCTTCTTGGGTAGCATTTTTTAAGGCCAGTGTTTTGCTCTCTCCATCTCACAAAAGTTGAAGTCCAGCTCTGATTATTTCACTGACTTTTTATATCTACCAGCAGAAATTTGGGATTGAATAAACTGGTCAAAATAGTTCCCGAGTGATATGGATGTGTTTTTTGCTCATTTGCAGTCATTCCTCAAAAAAGACAATCTTTAGTATAAAACATCAAGTTTGACTCATTAGAAGCTCACCACTATTAATGTGTCAATTCTTTCAAGCAATGTTTCAAACCAATAAGCCATGAAGCGCAAGAACGATTTAGTAAACTCTCTTTGAAGCATAAGGCACAGCAATTGTCCTTTGCCTAAATTTGATTAAAGTTAAATCAACCGTCAGTAGTCAATTCGCACGTTTCAAATTACAAAACGTCTACCAAGCATGAGAAAAATCGCTTTAAATATATTTTGAATTGCCTTGCTATCAGCATCGATAATTATGAGTTCCTGCTCAAAACACGCTGAGAAAATCGCCGACACTTGTGCGGGTACATTAACGAAAAATGACACGATTATTTCGACCATTGCCCAAGTCGTTATTGAGGAAGTAGCCAAAAACAGAATATCCGTGAACAGTATCGCTTTTGACACGCATGAAGTTGAGATTGATAAAAAAGAGATACTTCAGGTCAAAGTCACACTTCTCTGTTGACCCAGAAGAACATCTTGAGGTCTTTGATGAAGGAAATATTATTCTATAGCACAATGAGGCAGGCGGTGATGAGTTTGTATCTATCGGATGGAGATAATGATTTTTGTCAGCTGGCATAAATTGTAGTAGCCTCAGTATCTAACATTGCCCTAAACTTCGAAATACGGATAGTATAAAAACCACTTCTTAGAGCTTCAATCTCAAATTCGGACAAATAATCCGGCCGCTAAACTTATTCACTAAATTCGTCTTCTCAAGACGAAACTGCTAACACTATGAAAAAGCTATCTCTATCAATCGTTTTCTTAACATCCTTCTTCCTCTCAGGATTCTCAGCTGTTCACTACGTCGATCTAACAGCAACGGGCGCTGAGGATGGGTCTTCTTGGGCTGATGCCTTTATAATTATTGAATCAGCGATTGACGCAGCTACGATCGGAGATGAAATCTGGGTAGCGGATGGATCATACACTCCAGAATCGACAAGCTCGACCGACTATTATTCTTTGAAAAACGGGGTATTGATGTATGGCGGTTTTTCAGGAGACGAATTGCTTTTGGAAGATCGAGATATCGAGCTTTACACGACTACATTGGACGGAAATATAAATGACCCAGGCTCTAGTACCGACAACCTTTTGCACGTAGTAAAAGCTCTTGATGTAACTCTCATGACTAGGCTAGACGGTTTCACTATAATCAATGGTAGAGCCGACGGCACCTTTTTGACCTCTGAAATGGGGGGAGGTTTTATGAACGAAGGTGGAAGTTGTACTATCGCCAACTGCACTTTTTTAGGAAACTATTGCAGCTACGGCGGCGCAGCAATTGCGCAATACAGCAATGGCATTCTGAACATGGACAATTGCATCATTCGCTCCAACTTATCTGACTCTAAAGGAGGAGGAATTATCGTGAGAAGCGGAACGCTCAACATATCCAATAGTGATATCTCAAGCAATGAATGCTCGGGTTCTGGAGGCGCTATTCGCGTGTATACTGGAACAATCAACATTGACAAGTGTTCTATTTCTGGAAACATTGCCGGAAACTCATCAACGATCAATGTAGATGAAGAAGGAGCGATCAATTGCACGAATTCAGTGATTGTCGGGAACGTAGCAAATAGCAGTAGCGTCGCAAATATTTCATTACTCAGCAACAATGAATCTCACAGCTTCATCAATTGCACCATAGCCCACAATAAAAATACCGATTCTGAAAACGTTGCAAATAGTCGGTCGATGTTTTTAAATGACAATACTGAAATCAGAAACTGCATTGTTTGGGATAACAATGGCGTGGGAACTGGCGAGATAAACTCTGGAGGAACTACAATCAGTCATTCTATCGTGAGCGGAGGCTATACTATAAGCGGAGTGCAACAACCAAATATCTACCAAAACGATCCTGAATTTGTGACTCCTGGAAACTCTTCATCTGCACCATTTTTCCATGAAGATTACGATTACAGATTACCTCTTCTCAGCTTTCCTGTTGATGCTGGAGTAGATGGCTTTGCTAGTGATTTGAACTTCGATTTTGATGGAAACATCAGGATAAATGGCACTGCCGTGGACCTGGGTGCTTTTGAAAATCCATACTGCATAAACAACAGCGTAGAAATTCTAGCTAGCAATGGACTCGAAGCCTGCGAAGGTGAAACCATTGAACTATCTGCTTCTGTGGTTGGTGAATATATCTGGTCGAACAACTCAACTGACTCTACAATTACTGTTGACTCAAGCGGAGACCTCCATTTGACTGTTATTGACGAAAATGGCTGTCTAGGAGAGGCAGACGAAAGCGTAACGATTTATGAAACTTCGATAGAGATCACTGGTCAGGAGTCATATTGTGAAGGAAGCTTCACCACTGTAACCGCCGCAGGAGACAACACGGACTATATATGGAGTGACGGACAAGAAGGAGCAAGTGCTATATTCTCTTCAGAAGGAGAATTCACTGTGACGGCAGAATCTATGGAGGGAGGATGTCCTGTGCAAGCGTCTATTGAAATCACTGAATCTCCTACTCCCAACCCAGCTATTTTCAATACGGACAATCTGCTTTCCACTGGCTTTTTCACTACTTACCAATGGTATTTGGATGGCAATCTAATAACTGGCGCCACGGACAATACATACCAAGCCATTGAGAATGGAGTGTACCATGTAGAAGTTACAAATACTGCAGGCTGTGAGGGCACTTCTATCACTACGACTGTCGACGATATCATCATCAACATTGGCGAGGAAGAGATTCTGTTCAGTGTTTATCCGACTAACTTCGATGAGTCATTTCAGATTAGAAATAATTCAGGTGTACTGGTGAACATCAGAGTGTATGATCTGAGTGGGAAAGTAGTCTTGATAGACACCCTGGTTGGAGAATACAACCAAGTGAATGCATCTTCAATAGGATCTGGAATTTATCTTTTGGAGATCTCTAGTGGGAGTTCCCGATCTAGTTTTAAGATGGTGAAATAATTAGATAGAAAGCCCTTAACCTTGGTCATATCTATTGATAACCATATACTCGGGAGTGCGAAGAACCCATTCCCCTTCCTCCATACCACTTCAATAATGCTTATTGTGTCCAGTGAAATCCAAGTACTCACGACTAAATGATACATTAATGTATCATTTAATTGTAAAAAACCCATTTTGTTACCTTATTGTAACACATAACGACAACTACAATGTTACTATAATGTAACACATTGTAGTAATTATCGTATATTTGTTACAAATAAGTAACATCCTATGCTTTTCAAGAAACTTGACGGAGAAATATTGATTGAAGTTGGCGAGAAATTAAGACAACTTCGATTAAATAAAAAGTACACACAAGAGGAATTGGCCCAGATAGTTGGCGTCAACAGAAGACTAATTGGAGAAATAGAAGCCGGCAAGGGAACTTCTCTGCTAGTTTTTGTCAAAATCTTAAAAGCCTTCAACAAAACAGACAATCTATTGGAGATTCTGAAAAGCTCTTCTATTTCGCCCCGAGAGATGTTTAGAGAAGAGAACAGATGAGCTCAGCAAAAATCAGGATCTGGAATACAACTGTTGGCTATCTCTATTGGGATGACCCAAATCAAACTGCTCTTTTTGAGCCAGACGCCGAGTATCTAAATTCCAATATAAACATATCACCCGTCTTGCATCCAGACAAACAAGACAGGCTTACCGGAAGTGACTACCACAACAAGTTTAACGGCCTGATCCCCACATTCAATGACTCTTTGCCAGATTCATTTGGAAATACTGTTTTCAAAGAATGGTTGGAACAAATGAAAATGGACCAATCAGAGATGAATCCAGTAGAGCGACTACTCTACATCGGAAGCAGAGGGATTGGGGCACTAGAATACCAGACAGGAAAACACACTCCAAACACACTTCACTCTTTTAACCTCAACGACCTTGCGGACATATCAAATAAAATTATCCGGAGGAAATACGCCCAGGAGGACTTTTTGCATGACCCGGAGGCACTGAGCAATATTTTGACAATTGGGTCCTCAGTAGGTGGTGCACAAGCCAAAATTCTAGTTGCTCAATCTAAAGACGGTAAGTCATTGGCAGGTGACTTACTTCACGATCAGCCAGTTGATTACTTCATAGTGAAATTGGAACACGAGCCCGAAAATGTATGGTCTCGAGAAAAGAACTACGTAGAACATGTCTACAACGCCATTGCCCGAGATGCCGGGATAAATGTTGCAGAATCGAAACTCATATTCGAAGGTGGAAGAGCCCATTTTGCTAGTAAACGATTTGATCGAGTTGGCAATAAAAAAGTTCACAAGCAAACAGTCAATGCGCTCCGAGGTTTTTGGGGCAAAAGCTTAGAATTTGGATACAGTGATATTTTCAAAACAATTGAATTCCTGCAACTCCCCTATGCCAATACCGAGCAATTATTCATGCAAATGGTCTTTAATGTCGCCGCATCAAATCGCGATGACCACACAAAGAACTTTTCTTTTTTAATGGATAAAGATGGCTATTGGGCGCTCTCACCGGCATATGATTTAACTTTTCCTAGAGATCCTTACGGATCATTTAATTCGGCCCACCAGATTCACATCAATGGAAAGACGAAAGACATATTGAGAGAAGACATTGTCGCTGTTGCTGAATTGGTTGGTGTGAGGAACTACAATCAAATTATTGACAACGTAATTCATCATGTCTCTTCATTTTCGGAGAAGATTAAAGGTTATCCCCTAGAGTCGAATACGACTAAGTTAATTGCTAAGGATATTGCCGGGAATATTGATCGATTGAAATAAATCTATCTCCGCTCTCCAAAATAGCCCCCCCCCTCAACGCAACAAGACTCAAGCCTTAGTTGAATCTTGTTACTTATCCTTTTGTTGAGTTGAAGCGATGCGCCTCTGCTCTTTGCACTCGCCAAGTGCACATAACTCCATGATCAGTCCTCGTTCGCGCCCTTTTTATTGAGCATTGATTGATAAAATCACATTCCCTCTTTTTCGTCCAGTATCTACATATTTATGAGCTTCCTGTATTTGATCCATTGGATAAACACGGTCGATTATTGTGGTTATTTTTTTGGATGCTAGCATATCTCGAACCTGAATAAGATCACGCATTTGTTGTTCCTTTTTACGCAATCCTGTAGCCGAAAACTTCAACTTCTTCTTTGTGAATGGAGATGAAAACAGCATGTGAAGCAACGCCGAAAAGCTCAAGACAGGCGTAAGAAAAACACCATTTTCGCTTAGATTTTTCTTTGTTTTGGAGTAGGATAATTTGCCTACCGTATCAAAAACAACATCGAACTTTTCCGAGCTCCCTTGCAATTCGTTTTTTGTATAATCAAGGACATTATCAGCACCTAGGTCTACTACCATTGCCTTGTTCTTTGTGCTGCAAACTCCTGTTACCTCTGCACCGAGTTGCTTGGCAAGTTGAATAGCGGCTGTACCAATACTTCCAGACGCGCCATTGATTAAGACTTTTTGACCTTGCTTTATTTGCACTTGATCAGTGAAAAATGCCAGAGCGGTGCATGCTCCATCCAATATTCCTGTAGCTTCTTCTGGGCTAACATTCTCAGGTTTCAGTACAATCAAATCATCGCACTCTATGCATATATACTCTGCATAAGCACCACAGTTTAAACCTGTTTCTGCCATCACCATATCACCAGGTTTGAAGTTGCCCACGTCAGAGCCAACGGCTTCGACAACTCCGGCGAGATCTGTTCCAGGAATCTTGATTTTGGGCTTTGTTAAACCCATGAAAAGTCGTCCAAAATAAGGTGTGCCTTCACGCATGAATGTACTGGCCCCTGTTATTGATGTGGCACTTATCTTAATGAGAACCTCATTTGATTTTGGACTAGGCTTCTCTATATTTTCAATTTGGAGAACCTCAGGTGATCCGTAACTCTCTACTCGCACTGCTTTCATATCTATCGTTTTTAACATGAAGCAAATGTGCGATGAACAAAGCCGTGGAAAGTTCCAGTTTGTAAATCGGAACAAAGTTGAAAATCAGAACTTATGTGCTTAGCTTATTCCAATATGCCTTAGGAGTAACTCCTAATTTCCTCTTGAAAAAGGTGTTGAAAACGGTCTTTGAATTGAAGCCACTGTCATAAGCCATGGCCATCAAGGTTAATTGATGAGAGGACTCATCACCAAGCTTTGATTTAAAATCCTCCAAGCGATAGCTGTTTATGTAGTCGGCGAAATTTTGCTTAAACCCTTCATTAAGCAGTTGAGACATGTGATTTGGCGGAAGGTTCACATATTCAGCAAGCGAACGCAACGAGAGGTCTGGATTGAGGTATAGCTTATCCACATCCATTAAAGCGCTTAATCGGATCTTGTACTGAATGAGACCTTGGTCTGTGAATAGGGCCTTTTTATAAGTTGGAATGGGTTCAGTCAAATTGGAATCACCGATAATCCCCGAGATGTATTTCTTGAAATCAGGAAGATCATGCAAAGGCTTTGCCAATGGCTCCGTTGGAAGCAACAAAACCAGAGGAAAGTGATTGTCAATTGCTTTTTGGATGTAACCCAATGCCGTTTTCAGGTTATCCAATTGCGCATGACAAAGAATTAGAAAGTTCATCGCATTCCCTGCAGATGGGGATTCAAGGAATGATTCTAGTTTGGAAATACCTGCTTCTGTTTTGGCAGCATCCCCCATCATGGCATACGCAACGGTTGTTCCTCCAAGTTTCGCAAGATATCCAGTATTGTCTTCTGGCAGATTATCGAAATAAGTCAAACCTTCTTCCAAGCGTCCAGATAGCAGATAACAAGCACCGATATAAACGACTGGAAACGGCAATTCTGGCTGGATAGCCAAACTTCGCTTAAAGTACGGAAGCGCAGTAGCATACTGTCCCATCATATAGAACAGAAACCCTTTGTAGTTGACGCTTACCGAAGAGAATGGAGCCAAATCCAGCGCCTGATCTAGATATCTCATAGCAACATCTAACTTTCCTTCAACGGTAAGGAAGTTTGCCATTGTGAGATACATGGCATCTGTGGGTCTGCTGCTGAGAGCATTGTTTAGATGGACATAGGCTTGTTTCAAATCCCATTTTTGCCAACAGCTAATCCAAGCTAAGTTCAATTGTGTTTCAGGAAGGTCTTTCTTTAATTCGATAGCCTTTTGCAAAAACGGTCCTGCTTTTTGAAATCCTTCATATGCTGGAATAATCCCCATTGTACCCATATAAGCATACCCTTGATTTACATCTAAATAAGGCAGGGGAAATTCGGGAGACTCATGGATAACTTCTTCAAATATTGATATGGCTTTGAGCGTATTGGTGTAGTCCAACTTCATTAAATAGAAACGACCCTTGAGGTATTTCTTGTACGTCTCAAAAGGAACATTATAGGAGTCAACCAATTGCTCTTTCAATTCGAAATGACCAAGATGTTCGCGGAGTTTATCGGCAATAATCAGACTGATTTCATCCTGAACGGCAAATACGTTTTTGAAATCACGATCGAATGTTTCAGACCAAAAATGAAAATCATTTTTGGCTTCAATCAATTGTACAGTGATTCGAGCCGAAGTTCCTGACAAACGTATGCTCCCTTCTATAATGATAGAAACATTTAATTTTTTTGCAATTTCAGCAAGCGCACTCGTTGTTCCTTTGAATGAAAATGAAGATGTTCTAGAGGTGACTTTGAGCTCATGAATTTTGGCGAGAGCATTGATGATTTCCTCCGTAATTCCATCTGAAAAGTACTCAGCTTCTGGATTGGAACTCATGTTCACAAATGGAAGTACTGCGATAGACTTATTGTCCTTCATTAAGAATTGATCAAGGGTAAAGCCTATAAAAATAGTATATTATGGGTACAGTTTTATAGTTGCAGTGGCAGTTGACCCCATTTACTTTGGACAGCTCTTGAATCAGACACAAAGTATCTCTTTACGAAGGACGCATTCCCCTTACTCTAGGGCACATCAATCACTTCTAAATATAACAGGACTCAATCCTCTGTTGAATCATATTACTTATCCTTTTGTTAAGTTGAGACGACAAACCTAAATACTCATTGTATTCCTCAAGAGTAAACAGGCCAATAATCAAGCCTCGAAATTCCGTTTTGAACTGTGTATTGGATTTAAAAAGCTTTTGGATCAAACCCGCTTTTTGAATCTTTTCGAGATTATCCAACTTGACTTTGTTCTGCTTGAGATGATGCTCAAAGCAGCTCAAGATAAGTTCGTGTTGAAGTTTGATAATGGGGCGAAGAACTTCGTTTTGAAACTTTTCTTCGGCACTAAAATTCTCCGTTTTTACAATGCTCGGTATTTCTGGTCGGAGTTGTTTCTTTAGATCTGTCATCCTATTCTTTTGTTTCCCTCAGCGATTTTTCACTCTTTAACTTAGAGGATTCTAGATATTCTATTGATTGAAGTTGGGTAAGCTTTCTATTCGAGCGTAAGGGATATTTGCCAGTTTCTTTACAGATGAATATTGATTTAAACCTGTAATGCAGACATTCTTCGCCTTTGCTAAGTCCAATTGCCCATCTTCTTCTATGTACTCTTCCCTGATGTCAATGAATTGCACTTCGCCAACAATGAGTCGGCATTGACTTTCTTTCATTTCGATGTCTTCAATCAGCTTCAACCCCATCTTAATGGTGCTTTCAGCTACGAAAGGAGCATGGAAGTCTTCAGTATACTCTTCCTCGAGATTGCAAGAATCAAATTCTGATTGATCGGACTCGAATTTGGCCGAGGTAAAATGCGCTTGTTCCAAGAATGGCTCATGCACATGATTGATCGTGTAAAAACCGGTTTCTACAATGTTTTTGTAGGTGTCTCTTGGGACTGTGAGCGGTCTCATGATAAAACCTATAAGCGCAGGATCAGAGCTTATGTGGATAATGGAATTGAATATGGCCAAATTGGTAATACCATCATTGCTTTTCGTTCCTATGAGGTGGACTCCTTTATATCCTGATAAGGAGTTGATTAATTTCAATCGGTATTTTGAATTCCAGGATTGAATTTCTTGTTTACTGAGGATCATTTTGTTTAATCTTTTTCTATCATCGTTAAACAAATGTAGCTTGAATTTTGGGGATATGCTAGTTTGGGCTTTGCTGGTTTTCGAATGTTGTCCTAAGGATGAGGAGTACTTTTGTTGACCAATGGCAACAAGGCCCTCATCGCGATCAACACCTGCATTATCCTAAGAATTTCTCAGCCAGAATAGCGATAGACGAAGTGTCTTTAAATCAAGGTGAATTGGTCACCATGGTCACCAATCGATTGTCCAATGGTAGAAAAAGAAAGCTTAGAGCTATAAAAGACGGAACTATTAGCGCAGATACTCAACGAGTACTGGCACTGCCACCAAAACTATGACTTTCTAAAGTTCAACAAACAACTCTTGACATAGTCAACGATGCCATACAGCATTTAAGAGTATGACTATTCGCAAGCTGTAACCAACCTTTTTGCCTTGTAGCTAACAGCGTGTTTGAGAAGCCCGTAAGATGAGTCAGCGTGCAGGTTCCGACGAGTCTGTTTGTAGCAAAACTCATCAAGATATCGCTGTAAATGTTGTTCGGAGATGCAGTGATGGATGTCCAATAGCTTTCTCTTGGCATTACTGATCGAGATATGCATCCAGAGTAGTTGTTTTGTTCATTTTTTTTTGCTGGGCCCTCTACTACTGTGTGACTTTTGTAATCCAGAAATGCATAGTTGTT
>JBLHIB010000073.1:0-17415 GCA_047615865.1 Gammaproteobacteria bacterium | reverse complement strand
ATCAAATCAATGAGCAGAACGTACTAGCGTCAAATGACCCCGATGAAATCGCCCAATTGTCGCTTCGGAATTTAGAATTAGACCAGGTTATCGACCAAGTTGACTATCAGCTCAATGATGTGCAGCTCATAAAAGCAGCTTATGAATTGGACAATATTGCTGTGATCGAATCAGACAAAGACAGTTCCGAGAAACTGCGCAGTCAAATAGAATTAACCCATACCTACATTTCTACTTTAGATGCTGAGTCAATGAAGGCAAAAGTGGAATTGAATGGAGTGCCTGACAAGGAGAGACTCACACGGATCTCCGATGAAGCAGATCAAGCAAGCATCAAATTAGCCGCTTATCAGTCAGATTTGGACCTGACAATGGCTGCTGAAAGCTCGCCTGATACCAATGAAGGTGAGGATAGAAACATTGATGAAATAGCCGAGGAAGTCAACCTGCCAGCGGATGAAACTGAGACAGTCAATGCCGAAATAGCTATTGAAGGTGCCGACCTCAAAGCAATTCCGCAGAACATGGGAACGCTTATCGTGCAACTGGATCCCAATTATCAGCAAGATTGGAACCGTTCCAACTTAGAAATTTCAGAGCCGGTAGAGCGCGCTCAAACGAAAATAAATATCAACTCTGAGCTTATTAATCTGGCCAATGGAGAGATCGAGCAGCGAACGACTGCAATGGACTTAACTCAAAATGAAGGAGAAAAAGACCAATGGCAATTGGACATACAAATGCTTGAGCGCTTGGTCGAACAAAAATCGGATGAGATCAATAATCTAAACAGGGTAATTGATGACAATACCGAAGAATGGGCCGGTCTGCCAGTAGGGGAGGAAGAATTTAATTCAGCCAATGGCTTTGATGATAACACGCTGTACACCCAGTCTGGTAGCGAATATGTTAAGGAGATGCTCTCTACGACCTTGCGCACTGATTCGCGAATGGCTTTCAGAACAGAAAATTACAGCTCGCTTGTCCTGAGTCATGGTACCGACGACAACGAAATTAAAAACCAAGAAAAAATCACCCAACTCGAGACTGAGATCATTATCCTAGATGAGCAGGTTGATGCAACTGAGAAGGATTCGGAAAAGAAAAAACTAGATCGTAAAACGGAAAAACTCTACCAGCAATTGGCCGATGAGGATATTCGCAATGCACCTAAATTAGATGCAATGACATCCCTTGAATACGAGGACAACATTGACTTGATCGAGGAACTCAAAAGCTCGGCAAACGAGACTTTGGCTCAAAATGAGTATTTGAGCAAGCGCTTAGATCGACTCCTTGAGGAGGTCGACTATGAATTTGAAGAGGCTGATGAAACACGTGATGAGGCTGCCCCTGAAATCGACAAGATCAAGCAAAGTTTCATGTATAGAGACGCGTTTACTCGCGAGATGGCCGCTATCCGTAATCAAGAAAAAGCGATTGAGATTTTACAAAACATTGAGGCATTGTCCTTTTATAGCGAAGAAGACTTGGTAACTATTATGCGTGGTGAAACATTGAAAGCGACAAGCGCAAATGATGATACTGAAGTTGCAATTGAAAATGAAGACGTAGCCATCTCACCAGAAACGGCCGAAGAAATTGCCTTAACTAAGGAGCAGAATAGTTTCCTCGATGCTGCCTTAGTGGAATTCACTATGAGCTTGGATGAAAAGCAAGTTCAACAAGCCGATGTGATCACCCGAAGTGCAATAGAGGAAATGCTCCTTGCCGATTATTCGCTCAATACCAGTCAAATTGGAAAGGTTGTGAACGATGGTCGCTGGGATGATTACCTCTCTCAAGCCAATGGACTGACGGCGAAAAGTAAAAATTACAACGATAGAATACAACAACGCAATTCGATGATGACTCAATTAGCGTCTCTCGAAGCAGATTTGGATACATGGGCAACAGTTGCTCGGAAGACTAAAGATCCAGCCGAAAGCGCAGGTTTGCTTGAAGAAATGCGCAAGACATACGCAGTTGCGCAAGTTCTTTATGAAGATATTCAGACATTGGATGCCGAATTGGAGGAGGATGAGTCTGAGTTTACTCAATTAACGGCAGACTTGAATGCTGCATACAATAAGGTAGAGATAGAAGAGGAGATCAATGCGATAGCTCAAGAAATGACAGCCGATAGTGCGCTGGCCGATGCTGAGACTGAGACTGAGACTGAGGCTGAGGCTGAGGCTGAGGCTGAGGCTGAGACTGAGACTGAGACTGAGACTGAGACTGAGACTGAGGCTGAGGCTGAGGCTGAGGCTGAGGCTGAGGCTGAGGCTGATACTGATACTGATACTGATACTGAGGCTGATACTGAGACTGATGCTGAGGCTGAGGCTGAGGCTGAGGCTGAGACTGAGACTGAGACTGAGACTGAGGCTGAGGCTGAGGCTGAGGCTGAGGCTGAGGCTGAGGCTGATACTGATACTGATACTGATACTGAGGCTGATACTGAGACTGATGCTGAGGCTGAGGTTGAGACTGTTGCCGATACAAATTCCTTTGAGATTGAGACGGTCGAAGAAACTGACGAACTTATCTCATCTCTTGAAGTGGTTGAGGAAACTTCTAGCTTGACTCCTGAGCTGGCAATTGCATCCGCTGGTTCTAGCCCGGCAATGCCAAGAACTGCGGCAGACTTTATATCGTTCAATTATCCAGAGATCCTTGCCAACGAGATTTATGCCCGCATGGATGAAGCGGTTTATTCCGATGAGAACCCAATTCCTGTCGATATTGCTATGCCCGAAGGTGTTGTATATAAGGTTCAGGTAGGAGCCTTCCGAAAAGCGATCCCGCAAAGTCACTTTGCCGAATTTGCACCGGTCATGGGGGAGACTGTCGGGACCGGAATTACTCGTTACACGGCAGGTTTGTTCACAGGCTTCACCTCAGCCGATTTGGCGAAGGCCGAAATTAGAGGGCTTGGTTATCGTGATGCCTTCGTAGTAGCTTTCAGGAACGGGGTTAGAATTCCACTTTATGAAGCTAGAGAAGATACAGGTGAAGAATTGGTAGTTGCCGCTGAAGGCCCAAGTTCTGTGACTGAATTAGCCCCAGAAGGAGTGAATACCAGAACCAGCGAAAACGTGGACGCCAGCTTCAATAACGATTCTAGCGTGGATGTAGCAGTGTACAATACAAGCACCAATGCTTCGAATAATGTGGATAAAACAAGTCCAACAGTTTCTGAAGAGGTACTTAGTGAATACTACGATAACAATCCAACGGTGGCAAAGGCTACGCGTGTAGAGAGTCTCGAAGGTTTGTTTTTCACGGTACAAGTAGGTGTCTATTCGAAACCTGTTTCTTCGAGAGAACTGTTCAATGTGACACCGTTAAATAGTGAGCTTACGCAAATAGGGAAAGTTCGATATACGACAGGAATCTACAACAACATCATCGCGGCTTCTGTTCGCAAAGATGAAATACGACAACTTGGAATTGTTGATGCCTTCGTTACTGCATATTACAATGGCACACGTGTTTCAATCACCCAAGCTTCCAATGTAGTGAGGTCTGGTGGGGCCAATGTCCTTGAGGTTTCAGATGCAGATGATAGCAATGAACTCGCCAAGCAGCCTTCTGAAGAATATGACGTTTTCTTAGGTACGTTCCAAAACGAAGTGCCTTCAATTGTTGCTCAAGCAATGCTGTTCTTGGAGGATAAGTATGGTATTTTGCAAAGGAAGAATGGTGATGCGACAAGCTATTTCACTGCTCGAGTATCATCCTTGCAACAAGCCAAAAATATCCAAGCAGCTTTTGACGATTATGGCGTAGAAACTCAAGTTCGAACCTATGAAGATGGAGTGGAGACTGAAACGGAATAGTTACTAAATCTTCTTATCGCTAGCGCAAATGTTATGTAGGGCAATTTTTTAACTCCTTGCATCAATTTTGAACAATTGCCTTGCAAGAATTACATCTAAGGGTTGCATTTGCCATCACTTCGGTGCAGATTTTATGTAGATTTGGCACTGGAAATTTTGGAATCAAATTAGAATTTATGTTGAGAATTGCTTTGGTAGCAGCTGTGCTATTTGGCCTAAATTTTGGTCAAGTTAAAGGACAAGCTCTTGTGATCAATGAAATAATGGCTACTAACAATAGCACCATACAAGATGTTTTTGAGTGGGATGATTGGATCGAGATTTATTTGCCTGCAGGTGAAGGTCTGGTGAATTTGGCTGGATATTACCTCACAGACAATCCCAACAATCCAACAAAATGGCAATTCCCAGATACGAATCTCGGTCTAACGACTATCGTTGCAGGTCAGTACAAGCTTGTATGGATCGATAGCGATGACAGCCAAGGTGAGCTGCACACAAATTTCAAGCTTTCTGGAGACGGCGAGGCGATCTACTTGGTCGACCCAGATGGGATCACAATTATTGATTCAATGGAGTTTGGACCGCAGGCTTCCGACATCTCTTTCGGCAGAGAATGTGATGGCTGTGATGATTGGGTGTATTTTAACAACGCCACTCCAAATGCATCGAATGCCGAGATCATGCCTGAGCCTCAACTTATATTTATCAATGAAGTTTTGGCAAACAACGATAACAATATTCATGATTTTGAAGGAGATTTTGAGTCATGGCTGGAGATTTTTAATCCCAACCCGTTTCAGGTAAACATGGCAGGATACCATCTTTCCAATACTTCAGATGAGTTGCTCTATGAATTCCCGAACGATATGCCCACACTCACTGTTATTCCAGCCGATGGATTTATGTTGGTTTGGTGTGATAACGAGACCAGCTTGACTGAAAGCCATTCTAATTTCACTTTGGATACTGCAGGAGGGACCATTACTTTGACTGCCAATGATGGTTCAGGCTTGGTGGATTCATACGATTATCCAACTGCCGATGCGGACATTAGTTGGGGGCGTGAAAATGATGGATCGCCAAATAGTATCACATTTGAAATACCAACCCCTCGTGTGACCAATGCGCTGGTGATTGTTCAGCCAGAGGAATTGTACATCAACGAGGTTTTAGCAGCCAATTTCGCAGATACCTTGGACAACTATTTGGAAACAGAAGATTGGTTTGAAATCTACAACCCAAACGAGTACCCCGTGAACATTGCAGGTTATCACTTTTCTGATAATCCAGCAAATCCTCAAAAATGGAAAGTCCCTAATTTCTGGGCTGATTCAACTACAGTGCCCGCCAACGGCTGGTTGTTGTTTTGGGCAGATGAAGATGCCAATCAGGGGATAAACCACACTAGTTTTCGCCTGAACAACAATGCTGAGCAATTGCAAATGTTTTCACCTGATGGATTTACCATGGTGGACGAGGTTTCTTGGGAGTTATTAGATTCAGATACCTCTAAGGGTAGGTTTACCGATGGATCAAGTCAATGGATACAATTCATAGAAACTACACCAGAAGCTTCAAACAATGGAGCAGAGGTAGGGGTTTATGAGAATGTATTGAATTCTGCTAAGCTATTGGGCTATCCCAACCCTGTGAGTGGAAACAATGTCACTCTTTCAGAAAATGTTACTGGGCAAGTATTTGATGTGACAGGCCAAAAAATCCTGGATGTACTTAACAAGACTACAATTGATACATCTTCTTGGTCCAATGGAGCATATATAGTAAGGTGCAATGATGGTCGTTCTATTCGAATCGTGATAAGCCGTTGATCCAAAGTAAGTTCAGTTCAGATTGTTGCTTATAATCCTGATAGTTTTAGGAAAAGTATTACCTTTGCGCCCTCTTTAAAAAAGCGGGTGTCGGTATCCGCATGTATAAACCCTCTCAGTATTAGACCGATGTTACTGAGATACAAGTATTTGCCACATGGCAGAAGAAAACAAAGACCAAGTTTCCGGTTCGGAGGAGACACAAAAGCCAGCTGCTGATCAGCAAGCTGAAGTAAAAGCTCAAGAAACTACCTCAAATGCCTCAGAATTGGCTGATGTTGTTGCAGACGCAGTAGTGGCCGAGGCCGGTACAGAAGATGCACCAGCTAAGAACCAAGTTCCTACGCAGCAGAAAGTAGATATCAATACTTTAGGTTCGGAAGGATCTGAATCATTTGATTGGGAGAGCTTAGAAGAAGAATTGGATACGTATGAGCCAGCGGAGCGCACTCGTCTTGAAGATCTTTATGGCGGCACTCTTACGAGTATTGTTGAGAAAGAGGTGATTGACGGAAGCGTTGTTTCTGTTTCTAAGAAAGAGATTGTAATCAACATTGGTTACAAGTCTGAAGGTCTAGTTCCAGCTTCTGAATTTCGCTACAACCCAGAGTTGAAAGCGGGAGATATTGTTCCAATTTACGTTGAGCAGCAAGAAGATCGTAACGGTCAACTTATCATATCTCACAAGACAGCTCGTATACACAGTGCTTGGGATAAGGTTAATAGCTCGTTGGCAAACGATGAGATTATTACTGGACTTGTCAAGTGCCGTACAAAAGGTGGATTGATTATCGATGTATTTGGTATCGAGGCATTCCTTCCTGGATCTCAAATTGACGTTAAGCCAATTCGCGATTACGATGTTTATGTAGGAAAGCAAATGGAATTCAAAGTGGTGAAGATCAACCACGAATTCAAAAACGTTGTTGTTTCTCATAAGGCTCTTATCGAAGCTGAGCTTGAAGAACAAAAGAAGAAAATTATTGGTGGCCTTGAGAAAGGACAGATTCTTGAAGGATCTGTTAAAAACATCACATCTTACGGTGTGTTTGTTGACCTTGGAGGTGTTGATGGACTTGTTCACATCACTGACCTATCATGGGGCCGTATCAATCACCCAGAAGAAGTGGTCGAGCTTGACCAGAAGATTCAGGTGGTTATACTTGACTTTGACGACGACAAGAAGCGTATTGCTTTGGGTCTGAAGCAGCTTTCTGACCATCCTTGGGATGCGTTGAGCGAGAAGCTTGAGATTGGAGACAAGGTTAAAGGTAAAGTTGTGGTTATTGCAGACTACGGTGCGTTTGTTGAGATTCAGCCAGGTGTTGAAGGCTTGATTCACGTTTCTGAAATGTCTTGGTCACAACACTTACGTAGCGCACAGGATTTCTTGAAAGTTGGTGACGAAGTAGACGCAGTTGTTCTTACACTTGATCGTGAAGAGCGCAAGATGTCACTTGGTATGAAGCAACTTATGGATGATCCATGGGCTAATATTGAAGGACGTTACCCAATTGCTTCTAAGCACCAGGCTACTGTTCGCAACTTCACCAACTTTGGTGTATTTGTTGAGCTAGAAGAAGGCGTAGACGGATTGATCCACATCAGCGACCTGTCTTGGTCGAAGAAGATCAAGCACCCAAGCGAATTCTGTGCTGTTGGAGACGAAGTAAGCGTTGTAGTTCTAGAGTTAGACCAAGAGAATCGACGTCTAAGCTTAGGACACAAGCAGCTTGAGGAGAATCCATGGGATGTATTCGAAACTGTTTTTCAGGAAGGATCTACTCACCAAGGAACTGTTGTCCGCAAGGAAGGCAGCCAGTTGGTAGTATCTCTGCCTTACGGTGTTGAAGGATATGTTTCTAAGAAGCACTTGAAGCGAGCTGACGGAACTGTTGGTGATCTTGAGGATACAATGGACTTCACAGTTATTGAATTCAACAAGTCTGCGAAACGTATCGTTGTTTCTCACCTAAGAACTCACGAAGAAGAAACTGAAGAAGAGAAGAAGGCAAGTCGCCGTCCGAAGGCTTCTGGTTCATCTGGTGGTGGAGGAGGAGGATCTTCAGCAATGAAGAAGGTCCAGAGTAGCATCGAAAAGACCACTCTTGGTGATCTAGGTGTTCTTTCATCTCTGAAGCAAGAAATGGAAAGCGGAGAAGCTAGCAGCAAAGCAAAAGCAGCAGCTAAGCCAAAGGCCGCGGCCAAGGCAAAAGCGAAAGCAATGGAAGCAGAAGAAGACATGGCCGATGCAGCTGCAGAAGCCAAAGCTTCTAAGGCAGACGATGCTCCAGCTGATGCTAACGAATCGACTGACGAAAAAGCATAAGAATTGCTTTATCAATATTTAAAAGGGTTTGTCCATTGGACAAACCCTTTTTTTTGTTTCAAAGATTTTCGTGCAATTAACGTGTAAAGAGATTGTACATTTGCGCAAGCCAAAATTTAAATTGATTCAAGCTTCATTGGAAAATCTTGGTATGACTATCCTTTTAACTTGATTGAGAAATAATAAATTTGTCCCGATTCATGCGACCAGCAACATTGATTGATAGCGAACATTTGACTTTGATTACTCGAAGACTGTGTTATCAATTGATCGAAAATCACAACGACTTTTCGAATACAGCAATTCTCGGCCTCCAGCCGCGAGGTGTAGCTTATGCCCGGCGCATTCAAAAAACTTTACAGGAAATCTTACCCGGCCAAGAAATCCTCCTTGGTAATTTGGATATCACCTTTCATAGAGATGATTTTAGACGGAGAGAGACTCCACTTGTTCCAAATCAAACCGAAGTCAATTTCCTCGTTGAAGGGAAAGATGTTATTCTAGTGGACGATGTATTTTATACTGGTCGAACTATTCGCGCAGGTATGGATGCCATGCTTTCTTTTGGCCGACCTGCATCTGTTGAGCTTCTTGTCCTTATAGATAGAAGATTCCAAAGACAATTGCCAATCGCCCCAACATACATCGGAAGGTCGGTTGATTCATATGACAACCAAAGAGTCGAAGTAAAACTAGACACAGAGGGAGAAGGAAAAGTATTGTTGTACACGACACCCCAAAGCAATGAGTAAACTTAGTGTAGAGCATCTTTTAGGAATAAAGTATCTTTTAAAAGAGGATATCAATCTCATCTTCGATACCGCCCAAAATTTCAAAGAGGTTATCAATCGACCTATTCGTAAAGTGCCTTCACTGAGAGATATAACTGTGGCGAACTTGTTCTTTGAAAACTCTACTCGAACTAAACTCTCTTTCGAACTTGCAGAGAAAAGATTGAGCGCCGATGTTGTGAATTTTTCTGCGGCATCGAGTTCTGTTAAAAAAGGGGAGACCCTTATCGATACAGTGAATAACATTCTGTCGATGAAGGTTGATATGGTGGTCATGAGGCACCCAAATCCCGGAGCACCGGTTTTCTTGAGCCGACACGTTAACACGACTATAATCAACGCTGGTGATGGAACGCATGAACATCCAACACAAGCATTACTCGATGCCTTCTCTTTGCGCGAAAGAATGGGAGACTTAAAAGGTGCTAAAGTTTGTATTGTAGGTGATATTAAACATTCTCGTGTAGCGCTGTCGAATATCTTCTGCCTTCAAAAATTGGGTGCGGAAGTCATGGTGTGTGGACCTACAACTTTGATACCTAAGCATATTGAAAGTCTGGGAGTCAAAGTTTCTCACAACATCAAGGAGGCCCTCGGCTGGTGCGATGTTGCGAACGTATTAAGAATTCAACTTGAAAGGCAAGGAGATGAAAAAGATGTCAGATTTTTCCCTTCTCTCCGCGAGTACTCCCAGCAATTTGGAATAAATGGGGAAATGATTGCGAATACTGGCAGGAAAATTGTTATTATGCACCCTGGACCGATTAACCGTGGGGTTGAAATTACTAGCGATGTAGCGGATTCGGCAGAAAGTGTCATTCTCGATCAAGTAGAGAATGGCGTAGCAGTCCGAATGGCAGTCCTATACTTACTTGCGAGTGGTATCGATAGAAACTGAAAATTAATTATATTTGTTCAAACTCAGCTTACATTATGAAGTTCGAAATTGAAAACAGGGAGAAGGTAGTTATTGTGAAGTCTAAAGTTGAGAAGCTAGATTCTCTAATTGCTCCTGAATTGAAATCTGAATTCGTGCTAGCCAATAAAAATGGTAGTAAGAATTTGATCTTGGATATGTCGGAAACCAGATATTGTGATTCATCTGGTCTAAGTTCTATCCTTGTTGCTAATCGACTTAGTCGTGATAGCGGAGGTACTTTTGTTTTGTGCGGTCTGCAAGGAACTGTCGCAAAATTGATCACAATTTCACAACTGGATTCAGTATTGAAGATTACGCCAACTTTGAATGAGGCAGTTGATCTTGTTTACATGGAAGAAGTTGAAAGAGACGTATAACCATTAAAACAAGTTTTACATGAAAAGAATTTTACTTTTAGCTTTTGTTTTTGCCAGTTCAATTGGCGTTCAAGCGCAATGCACTGCCGATTACGATTTCGGTGAAGAAGCTTTTGGCGTTTCCCCAGATCCACAATTGGGAGAATCATTTGTACCGGGCTTCATGGGTAATCCTTACGAGGATATAATCCATATGTTGGTTCCTACTGATGCAGGAGATATCGATACTACCTATGCAGGATTGGGAGCCGTAATCGATTCACTTACATTGGTTAGTGTGTCTGTTCTTATTGACGGATTGGATGTAGATCTTTCAGATATCGGTTTGGACATCGAATGCAACAACAACGGAGATTCTAGTATCCCTTGCTCATTTATGGGAGGGAATCAATATTGTTCTTTGATCAGCGGAATACCAACTCAATTTGGTGTGTTCCCTTTGAAAATTAACGTAGTCGCTTACCTAACGTTCTTTGGAACAGCACAAGGTATTCCTTATGCGTTTGAAGACTACATTTTGACTATCGAAGAGTTTACAGGTGTTGCGTCAATTGAAGCTCAGGCTTTGGTTGTTTCTCAAAACACTCCGAATCCATTTAGTAATATGACTACAATCAACTATTCTCTGGCGAATGCTACGAATGTGAATTTTGAAGTTATGAATCTAATTGGTGAGAGAATCATTTCTGAAAATTACAATGGTACTCGTGGAGAAAATAAAATTCAAGTTGCTGCTAGCGCACTTAATGCTGGTATTTATCTTTACAGCATCCAAGCTGGAGATAAGAAAGTAACGTATAGAATGGTCGTTAACGACTAAAGACAATAACTTTAAAATTAACCCCGCTTCTGGCGGGGTTTTTTGTTTCTGTGAAATTCGAAATTACCATATTGGGCTGCGGAGCAGCAACGCCAACACTGAAGAGAAATCCTAGCAGTCAGTTAGTTAATTTGCACGATAAGCACTTGCTCATCGACTGCGCGGAAGGAACGCAATTGCAATTGCGCAAATGCAAAATCAAGTTTCAGCGTATTAACCACATAATGATCAGCCACCTACATGGTGACCATTATTTAGGATTGCCTGGTTTGCTTTCTTCGATGCACCTATTGGGAAGAACTGCTCCTGTGAGCATTTACGCACCAGCCGATCTCAAGGAGCTTATACATGTAAATCTCAAATTCTCCGAAACCTTCCTGAATTTCAAATGGATTTTCCACCCTCTAGATTTTGAATCACCAGAGGTCATTCTAGAGGACGATAAGTTTACCATCACTTCATTTCCAATGAACCACAGGATAAAATGCTGTGGTTTTCGAATTGATGAAAAACCAAAACGTCGAAGAATTATCAAACATCTTGCAGAAGAAAGTGAACTTACTATTGCCGAAATTGTGCAGCTGAAAAATGGAAAGTCTGTGGTTCGTGAAAGTGGGGAAGAACTTGAGAGTGAAAAATTCACTTTGGATCCACATCCGCATCGATCCTATGCCTATTGTTCAGATACTGCTCCTTTTGAAGGCCAAATCGAACTGATTAAAGAGGTAGATGTTCTTTATCATGAATCTACTTTCACCGATCAACATGTCGATCGAGCGGCTGACACTTATCATTCTACAGCACGCCAGGCGGGAGAAATTGCGAAAAAGGGAAATGTTAAGAAGCTTGTGTTAGGCCATTTCTCTTCGCGGTACAAAGAGGTTGATGAGTTTGCTATTCAAGCTAAAGAAGAGTTCCCACATGTAATTCTTGCCAAAGACGGTATGAGGTTGGTGATAGAATAATATGACTTAACTGTGAAAAAACTTATTTGGTAAGGTGGCCTACTTGTACTAGTTTTGCTATTTAGAATTAATACAGATAAGATTTGATCGAAATCAGAATCCTTTTGGCAGATAGCAATGAGCTTGCTCAGGCAGGACTTCAGGCTGTATTTGCCTATGCCGAAGGAATTGAGCTTGTTGGAGTCGTTCAGGACGATGATGCTCTTATTGAATATGTCAAGAGGCTCAACCCAGATGTTGTCTTGATGGACTTTACTTCTAAAAATCTGAGTTTAGCAAGTATTCGTCAAATTACAAAGGGAAAAAATGCTGTAAAAGTCATCGCCATTACGCCCGAACAAAGCGGTCGCACCATTGTCGATGCTATCAGAGCAGGCATTTCTAGTTATGTGAAAAAAGACTGCAGCACACAAGAAATCATTGAAAGTGTGCGCGAAACGAAAAAGGGGACGCAGTTTTTCTGCAATCAAGTTTTGGAAACTGTTCGCCGAGAATCAATCAACCTGGATACTGTAGAGCTATCTGATGCCTCTTGTGATCCTGTAGTGGTGTCCGATAGAGAACTGGAAGTAATTACCTTAATTGCAGAAGGCTACACCAATACCCAGATCGCAGGGAAGCTATATTTGAGCAGCTACACCATCGGAACACACCGAAAAAATATTTTGGCCAAACTTGGAGTGAACAATACTGCTGGCATAGTCATGTACGCAGTTAAACATGGACTTGTGTCGCCAAATAAATTTCTATTCAGTTTATAGACTGAAAAAATGCTGCGCTTGTTATAATTTATTTACATTCTCGCCTTGATTCAGGGACATGCAATGCCTATTTTCGCAATATAGCGATCAGGCAAGAATTCATTGACGCTTTTCGATCGTTTTACTTCCTGCGAAAAGCCACTCACCTAAAGGAGATAAGTATGCTTTTAAAAGATACCACCATAGATATTCAAACGACTAACAATTCGCGAATTCAAGAAATTGACTTCGATAATATTCCTTTCGGACGTGTGTTTTCTGACCATATGTTTACCATGGACTATTATGATGGAGCTTGGCATGATCCTAAAATTGTAGAGTTTCAAAACTTAAGTATGCATCCTGCGGCGTCTGTCATTCACTACGGTCAATCGATTTTCGAAGGAATGAAAGCGTTTAAGAATTCCGAAGGTGAGATCTTTGTTTTTCGGCCAGAAATGAATGCTGCGCGTTTTAACGTTTCAGCGGAAAGAATGTGCATGCCTTTGATGGACACAGAGCTCTTTGTCGAAGCAATTCATGAATTGGTGAAGGTGGACAAGAACTGGATTTCTGATGCTCCAGGAAGCTCACTATATATCCGTCCGTATATGTTTGCTACCGATGAGTATATTGGTGTGAAGCCATCTGAAACATACCGTATGATGATTTTCACATGTCCGGTGAACTCTTATTATACTGGAGCTGTAAAGGTGAAGGTGGAAACTCATTACACGCGATCAGTTCCAGGAGGAACTGGTTTTGCGAAAGCAGCCGGTAACTATGCGGCCTCACTTTATCCTGCCAAACTTGCTCAGGAACAAGGCTATACTCAACTTTTATGGACCGATAGCCAAGAGCATAAATGGATTGAGGAGTCTGGAACCATGAATGTTGTTTTCCGAATTGGGGATACACTCATTTCTCCAACTCCAAGCGAAACCATTCTGAATGGCATTACACGTGACAGTGTGCTTCAATTGGCCAAGGATTGGGGCTACAAGGTGGAATACCGAAAAATAAGCATTGACGAGCTTAAATCGGCCCATGAAAATGGACAATTGCGGGAAGCATTCGGCGCTGGTACTGCAGCCACCATTGCACCAATTGAAGTTATTGGATTTGATGATGAGCAATGTAAACTGACCCCATTTGAGTCCTGGGATTTTGCCCCTAAGGCTTTAGCAGCAATGGATGCACTTAAGCGAGGGCAAAGTGAGGATCCTCACAATTGGAACCATCGCGTATTATAAAAGACTGCTTTCTAAGGTTTTGATTATGGAATTTGCATGATTTTTGCACCTTATCTATAAGATGACCATATACAGATTCATATATCTGATTTCAATTCTCTTTTTGGGCTCTAATTTATGCGCTCAAGACAATTTGAACTGGAGGGTGCAACTGTTGGATGTTGAGACGGGCCAACCACTGGCAAGAGCGCATGCCTTCAATAAATCCATGGGTAGGGTATGGACAAGTGATTCTGAAGGATGGGTGACAGTTGAGGTCAATCCATTGAGAAATAATGAAATAGAGTTTTCTTACCTCGGCTACAAGTCGCTCACTATTAAAGTCCAAGCAAAAGATGTGCTTGCATTCAAGTCTTCCAAGAAAGTTCTTCTAGAATTAGATGTTTTTAGGACGAGCGCTGCTGTGATTGATGGTAAGCCAGATACAGTATACGGCAGCAAAGAATATCATGTGGCCGATTTTATATTTTTCAAGCAAGGTTTGCTTTTGCTCACATATGGAAACGAAGCGCATTTTCGAAAAGAAGCAGAGCAGTCTATGACCATTTATGATAACTGTAAATTGGTGTGGTTGAGCGATTGGAGAGGGCTGTTGGCGGAATTGGACGTTTCGGATAAGGCTTCTGGATTTTGCGGCAATCACCTCGGCCTGCCGATACTTGAGACTAGGCGTGGTAAATTTGTTATTTCGGAGAGCGAAGGAGCTTTAGTCTCCGAAAAGATCAGTGATCTCGATTTTAAGGAGTTTGTAGAGCCCGTCGTTGATACGATGAACAATGTTGTCTATGCTTCAACCTACAATCCTGACTTCCCGGCTTTTGAGTATTATTCATTCGACCAAAGAGATTCATCCTATAAGACCTTGCGCTACATCGTAGACCAGCCTCTTATGGAGATGTTCAGGTCCGAATACAAATACTTGGCACCACGGGCGAAACTTGAAGCATTTCGGCACGAGCTGAAGACAGGAATAGACAAAGAAATTGTTGGCGCCTATATGACAGGATTTGCCCATTCGATGTACTATGATCCGTTGTATGCTCCAATGTTTATTTGCACTGATTCAGTGTTGATTTTTGACCATTATAGCGACCAAATGCTAGTCTATAACTCTATGAATGAGCTTATTGACAGTACTCAAATTCAATACCATAGACAAAAGAAATCTGGATGGACTCAGACTCTGATCCAAGACGATGTGTTGGGCTCTATCCATTCTGTTCACGAAAACAATGGGTACTATCGCTTGCAGGAAATCAATAAGTCTGATGGAACTACCTTATCTAGTTTCAGACTCACTCATCGCTGGCCTGAGCATATTCAAACCCATGATGGTTTTGCGTATTATGTTTACCGGCCCTTTTCTTCTAGTCAAAAAAAGTTCTTGTATAAAGAGAGGATTGATTGAGACTTCAGCATACGCTGTATCACATGGTGATATGCTAATATCTTAAAACGTGTGAAATCCAGAATATGTAAGCACTCTTTCGCGATCTTTGATAAAAACCACTATGGCGTTCAGAGATAGAGATAAGGAAATTCGTGAACTCACAACTGAACAGTTGCTTGAGTTGATTCCTCATGCTCGAAAAAGACCGCTAACCGAACAAGTGGTTATTGGTGATGAACTCTTGCTGCGTAAGGTGAAGATCGTTGGATTTGTGAAACGCTTCGAAACAATGGTTCGCTCGCTCAGCACACAGGACCTTCGCTACATTGATCGTTTTGATTATGTTTTTTCTAGAGCATGTATACGAGGAGCTGCACATGAATTGGTTAAAAGAAGTGTTAAAACGCTTAACTGGTTCTGCTTGACCGATGGAATTCAACATGGCCCTTTCAGCCGATTGCAATTTGAAACTGCTATCGACGAAGGTAAAGTGCGACCCAATGATCTCGTCTGGAAGGAAAGTGAACCAAAATGGCTCAAGTTTAAAGATTGCCGATGTATGTCAGATGACTATTTCTTCGATGAAGAATTGGTTGATTTTCCAGAAACAATAAACCAGGCTCCAGGATCGGGACTTGCTTCTTCTTCAGATCCATCTTTAATGATTGTAGGAGGAGTGTTTGAGTTACTCACGTTTCCGTTTTGGTTAGTTGCCATCTTCATTGTACCCTTTGCAAGTTTCTCTTCTTCAACAGGCTTTATTCTGCCTGTGATTCTGGCGATGGGTGCTTGTATATTGAGCATTCCAGTTGGTATAGGACTTATCTTAAAGCAAAAATGGGCCTATGGTTTTAAAGTTGGATCTGGGGTTATCCTCATAGCTTGGTTATTAAGTCGCATCCTAATTGATGGAGGAAGTAAGCTCTGGATGCTCTATGTTTTGGCCGAAGTGATTATACTTGTGTTAGTTATCTCGGGAAGAGATATTTTCAACACAAATCAATATGATTCGACAACTTAAATCTCTTGCTCTGGGTCTTGGATTCAGCGTTATTGCAGCTTGCTCGTTGCAAGCACAAAACGAACTTTCGTCTTTCACTAGCACTGGCCGTGGCGTAGCTTCTCCATTTGTGACTGATTACCATGCATTGGGTATTAATCCATCCAACCTGAATTGGTCGCCTGAGTATGATGGGAAGAGGGTTACTTTCGGTTTTGCCGAAGTAGCTGGCTCATTATATTCTGAAGCACTTGTCAAAGAAGATCTTAGAAAGAATTTGTTCGGTGGGGGCTTTGAAACATTGAACAGGGAAGAGAAACTCGATATGATCAAAGAGTTTACGGATGCTGGAAATGCTGTCGACCTTAGTTATATGTGGGCAGGAGCGGCTGTTAACACGGAAAAACTTGGTGGCTTCTCCTATACGACAAGAGATAATATCCAATTTAGTTCGCGCCTAAGTGAAGATTTGGCTACCATGATGTATCTCGGGGGTACTGCTCCTTATTTTGAGCAGCTGATATTAAGTACCGGCGATACAATTGCCAACGTTGATGGTCTGTCGCAGGATACGCTCGACCTCGTTCAGAAAGGAATCACTTCTCTTGCCAACGCTCAGTCTTTATCTGATCTACTTGGAGATACGGAGATTTCACTTTCCTGGGTTAGAGAATATCATTTTGGCTATGGTAAACGCATATGGGACACAGATAATATTCAAATTTTTGTTGGCGTTGGAGCCAAGTATATTGTTGGTCAAGGCATGGCGCGAGTAGGCAAAAATGCCGATGGAGAAATCGAAGCATTTTCTGCTCTTTCTCCAGTTTTTAATGTTGACTACGGCGATGGCGCTTTATCAAACCCATCTAGTTTGCCAGAAGGAGCAGGTCGACTAGAACCAGTGGGCCAGGGTTATGGTTTTGATATTGGGGCTAGCGTTATTATTAAAGAAAAGCTAAGGGTAGGTGTCTCTATCACCGACATCGGCCGAATGAAATGGGATGGAAATGCCTATACGTTGGAAGACTTTGACGTAACAGAGCTTACTGACCAAGGAGTTGATGGCAATGGCATAATAGAACAAATTCAAACCTTTACTGATCCTGATGGTCTTTTGGCTTGGTCGGGTGAGGCAGAGTTGAAGACAAAACTGCCTG
>JBLHIB010000072.1:0-17699 GCA_047615865.1 Gammaproteobacteria bacterium | reverse complement strand
ATGAGACTTATTCTGACATATTCAGAGTAGCGCTTGAATTATTTTTACATTCGTCAAGGAGTAATACGAGCTTACTTTTAATTAGCTCAATCACATTAACCCCTATTATTCATGTGTGGAATTGTTGGTTATCTAGGTACCGATCAAGCGTATCCTATTCTTATTAAAGGTCTTAAAAGACTAGAATATCGTGGATACGATAGTTCAGGTGTTGCCTTATTACATGACGGTGAAATTGAAATATCGAAGTGCAAAGGCAAGGTTTCAGATTTAGAAACTCATCTAGATGGCAAAGTGCCTCAAGGTACTTTGGGAATTGGTCACACAAGATGGGCTACTCACGGACAACCGAATGATGTTAACGCGCATCCGCATGCTTCAGGAGATGGCACTCTGGCATTGATCCACAATGGTATAATTGAGAACTACGCTACAATAAAAGAAGAACTCATTAACCGCGGCCACATATTCAAAAGTGACACCGACACAGAAGTTCTTACGCACTTAATTGAGCATATCCGAAATAAAACGGGTGTGAACTTATTCGAGGCTGTCCGCCTTGCTCTTTCTGAAGTTGTTGGAGCATATGCTATGGTTGTTATAGACCGTAGCAACCCTGATATGATGATTGCTGCTAAGAAAAGTAGCCCCTTGGTTATCGGGCTTGGTGGTGATGGTGATTTTTACATAGGCTCTGATGCCACACCAATCGTCGAGTTTACCAAGAACGTTGTGTATTTGGAAGATGAAGAAGTGGCTCTTATGGACCGTTCAACGGGACTAAAGATCGTTACTATCCAGAACAAGGAGAAGGTCCCATATATCCAGGAGCTTGAAATACAGTTGGAGACACTGGAGAAAGGTGGTTATGACTATTTCATGTTGAAAGAAATATACGAGCAACCTCGTTCTATAATCGATTGTTTCCGCGGCCGTATGAACCTTCAGAAAGGGGAAATACGTATGAGCGGCATCGATGAATTCGAAGACAAGTGGATCAATGCACGAAGAGTAATTATCGTCGCATGTGGAACATCTTGGCACGCTGGTCTTGTAGCTGAGTATTTATTCGAAGATATAGCACGTCTTTCTGTTGAAGTGGAATACGCTTCTGAGTTTCGCTATAGAAACCCAATCATAAACAAAGACGACATAGTGGTGGCTATTTCACAAAGCGGTGAAACTGCCGATACACTTGCAGCCATAGAAATGGCCAAAAAACAAGGCGCACATATTTTCGGGGTTTGCAATGTAGTAGGTTCTACTATTTCGCGAACAACTGACAGCGGCGCTTATACGCATGCAGGTCCTGAAATTGGGGTCGCCTCAACAAAGGCTTTTACAGCTCAAGTGACTGTGTTGACCTTGATGGCATTAACAGTTGCCCAAAAAAGAGGAGCAATAACTGATGCACGTCTTCATCGCTTGATAGCAGAATTGAATTCAATTCCTGATAAAGTCACAGAGGTTCTTAAGACAAATGACCAAATAGAGTACATTTCCGACATTTACAAGAATGCTACCAACGCTCTTTATTTAGGCCGAGGATCTAGTTTTCCTGTCGCTTTAGAAGGTGCTTTGAAACTCAAAGAGATCTCATACATCCATGCTGAAGGCTATCCTGCAGCCGAAATGAAGCATGGTCCAATTGCATTGATTGATGAGGAAATGCCTGTATTTGTAATAGCTACACATGGCCAGAGTTATGAAAAAGTAGTGAGCAACATCCAGGAAGTCAAAGCTCGTAAGGGTAAGATCATTGCTGTTGTGACTGAAGGGGATACTGCTGTTAAATCAATGGCAGATCATACAATTGAAATTCCAAAGACCGATGAAGCGCTTGTTCCACTGGTCTCTGTAATTCCTTTCCAATTGCTTTCTTACCATATAGCTGTAATGAGAAACTGCAATGTCGATCAGCCAAGAAATTTGGCTAAATCAGTTACTGTAGAATAATTCACCAACCGTGATTTCGTAGTTATTGACTTGGATTTGGTCCTTCGGGCAAGCATATACTGCTGCCCTAATTATTTCGATCAAATTATTCTTTAAACCTCATATTCAACAAGTTAAGCAACGGTTTTGTACCAATTCAGTTCCCAACGTTCAGGCAGTTGCTCACGGTTCGTTGGAATTCATTTAATTTGTCATCCAGTGTGTAATAACAATGACGGTGTTAATAACCTATAACAGGGAAATCGAGTCGTCATGATATAATTTATTAATTGCGCACATTGGAATAGAATTCTAACTAAATTCAATTAACATGAAAAAACTATTGGTAATTGCAGCACTTGCTGCACTAACAGCTGCTCCAATGAGCATGGACGCCCAAAAACAAATTGGTGGCGACAAAATCATTGAGGCTAACTTTACACCATTTTCTGCAGGTCAACCTGTAATTAGTATTAGTGGACTAAAATTCAGAATGTTTACAAGTGAAACAATGGCAATTCGCCTGAATTTTTTATTGGGAACTTCTAAAGTTACTTCGGTCAACACTCAACCTGGAGCTGATCCAGAAGCATCTGGCGCGCCAGATGCACAGTTGAATCCAGAGTTGTATACATATGACAAGACGTTTGATTTTGGCATCCAGCCTGGTATTGAATTCCACATGGAGGGCACAGATAGACTTTCTCCTTATGTAGGTGCAGTTCTTGACATCGCAATTGGCAGCTCATCTACTGAGGTTGAAGATTGGGGTCCTTTGAATATTGCAGATCACGACGCGCTTACTCAATCTAGTTATGGTAAGTTCTCGCGAACTGACAAGAACGGAACATTCCGTTTTGGAATCATAGGTGTATTGGGAGTTGACTATTATTTTGCAGATAATATCTATCTTGGTGCTGAAGTCGGTATCGGCTTCTCTACAACAAACACTAAAGACTCAGAGATCACTTATTCGAATCAGACTGCCTTTCAAGTCAATCAAACCCCAGTTGGTGTTCCAATTGGAACTGAGGCAAACTTAGTTGAGTTGGAAGATCCAACAATCAACGGTGGAATGAATAACTTCGGTCCTAGTGCAAACGCAGCAATTCGTCTAGGTTGGATCATAGCTCAATAAAAGCTTTGAAAACAACAGGAAAATC
Organism: Gammaproteobacteria bacterium; assembly: GCA_047615865.1. GTDB lineage: Bacteria > Bacteroidota > Bacteroidia > Flavobacteriales_D > Sanyastnellaceae > JADFAK01. The sequence continues at coordinate 14,601 of JBLHIB010000072.1, read as the reverse complement.
ATTTCGTTTTTGTGCAATTGCCCTTGAAGGCGCTGCCATGTTCTCAGTCTTTGATGACTAAGTTCAAGGAACTTATGAAATTCTAAATTGGTTTGAGAACTACGACGGTGCTCCTGAAGACATTCAATTCGCAATTGTAGACGGATGGGGGCGCATGGCTTGTAATTAGACATACCATCTTTTCTAAAGATATAAGACCAGTCCCTAGGGCTGGTCTTTTTTTGTTCCCTAAACTTTCGATTCGAGTGCTTTTCCACGGTGGAATTTCTTCAACCATGCATTGAAGACGATGGCAATGACTATAACAAAGCTGCCTATGTAAAAACCGACGTTCATCTTCTCCTCCTCTCCGAATATCCAAAGAGCCAGTAAAATGCTGTAAACAGGCTCCAAGTTCACTGTAATAGCCACTGTAAAGGGAGTAATTACTTTCATTACCTCAACTGACACCACGAAGGCAAAAGTAGTTGCTAGGATTGCGAGCATGCCTATCCATAGCCAATCGTAGCCGGACAATAGCAGGTATTCAGAAAAATGAAAATCCTTCATGGTGAGATAAACCAGAACAATCACAGTTCCCCCTATCATTTCCCAAAGGCTTATCCGATATGCATCTACATGTTGAATCAAGGTGGCATTTCCCAGTGTAAAAACCGCAGCCAATGCCGAACTCAAAAGAGCCAATAGAATTCCCAGCCAATAATTTTGAGCAAAGCCAAATATCAATGCAATGCCCAGAATGACCAAAACACCGAGCCATAATTCATACCACTTGAAGGATCCTTTGCCGAATGCTGGAGAAAAAATCGCCACAAACAATGTCGTGGAAGCCATAGTAGATAATGTGACTGAGACATTAGACTGTTGAATAGCTTCAAAAAAGCTAATCCAGTGAATAGCAATCACACCACCTAGTGCTAGAATCCTAACAAAATATTTGCGCGGAAGCGCCAATCCCTTGCCAATAAATATCATATACGCACCCAAGATTACTGCCGCAATAGACATCCTGGCCAGCACTAGAGGCCCAGAATCTAAAGACACCAGCTTTCCCCATATGCCCGTAAAACCAAAAATCAGGACAATGAGATGAAGCAGCAATAAATTACTTAGCCTCGTTGTCTTCATCGTCTTCTAAATCAGAAACACCACCAGAAACTATGTACTTCATCACATCGGAAGGCTTCTTGTCAATGGGAACTACGTTTACTCTTGGCACCACATAGAGGTTGCCAGAGAACGCATATGAATGGGGAAAGTAAACAGCCACTTTGCCGTCAATTTCTCCAAGTTTATCCAGGTTTTCGTCGGTCACAAAGCCTATCTTGTGGATATCCGTACCCTGTGACAAGCGCACCAAAACTGGCTTATTGAATCTCTTTTTTTGTCCTACAAATGCCGAAAGAAGATCATTGATTGCCTTATACAAGGTTTTGATAAGAGGTGCTTTATCAAGCAAATGTTTCAACCAATTCCTAATTGGACGGGCAATCAATGTGCTAGCAAGAAAACCCATCAAGGTGAACAGAGCGATTAGAATAATAAAACCCAGTCCGCGAATTTTTCTCTCTCCCTTTAAACCGAATACTTCCTCAAGAACAGGACTTATAACGTCATCCAAAGAGATGAAGAGGTTATAAAAAATATAACATATGATAATAATAGGCAGCGAAATAAGCAGGCCATTGACAAAATATTGAAAAAATTTACGCGTCATAGGACATGTTTCAAGGGTATATCCATTTGTATTAACTTGGTTGCGAAATTAACTACAATCTAAACACCTATGACCACTATTCAATTCTTCAGAGAAGATTTTTCCTCTGGCTTGTTCACAAATATTGGAGGCGTGTGGTGGAAATTTACCTTGGTATATGGCATTCAATACGCCATCCTCATTGTCATAGGAATTGCCGTCGCAGCGTCAATGCTCAATTATGAGTTCATGGCGGAGATTATTAGCGACCCTGAAGCCTTTGGTGAATCTATCGAACAAGATCCAGAACAATTATTAAACATCTTCAGCAATGGAAAAGTGGATTGGCTAAAGTTGGGCATTGTGGGTATGGCTCTTATGATTTTTGGTTTAGTCATGAGCGCTTGGATGCAAAATGTTTATCTCAAACTCAATGACAGTCAAATACGAACAGGAAATAGTTCACTGACCGAAGTCTTGAAGAACTCATTTGATTCGAAATTATGGACATTGTTGGCCGTCACCTTGATTATAATTGTTGCTATGGTGGGAATGTATCTTGTATTTATTGCTACCATCATGCTACATTGGTCTGTGGCATTTTTAGCATTCATAGGGTTGTCACTTGTGGCATTTAGGTTTCTCCTGGCTCCTGCTGCTACAATACATGGAGACCTTAGTCCAAGTGAAAGCATTCGCTATAGCTTTGAAAAAATCACTTGGAAGCGATCTTTTTTACTGATACTACTCAGTCTGGTTGTAGGCATTGTATTCGCCATTGCTGCCCTCATCATCTTCACAGTTCTAGGATTAATCATACTCATTCCCTTTTTAGGAGTGGTCATTTACTTTGCTGGAAGTGTATTTTTCTATGGCCTTGCCAACGCAATGATATATTCAGGTATGAGCGGATTGTACTTCAGGTATTCTGATGATGATCCGGAAGCTGAAGACACTTCGGGAATGTCTTTGGAAGATCACTTGATTAGTGATCTTCCATCCTAAACAATCATACTAAATAGAATTTTTTTTCCTTGCAGTCTTTGCCTACAAAAAAAGACTTAAAAGTCCTGAATCACGCTTCTTTTCTTTTCAATAGTTGCACAAAAACTACGTAGGACTCCAATGATTTCTTCCTAGTTTTAGTGCATGACAACTAAAACTCCATTCAGGCCCTGCCTGATTGCGGCTTGCCTATGCTGCATATTTTACTTTCCTACTGCATTGTTTTCTCAGCTCGAAAACACAAATTGGCACTTCGGCCAAGGGGTAAGTATTGAAATAACAGCCTCTGGTCCAGTTCTTAGCGAAAGTAGTATCAACGCAATAGGTAATATTCGTCCATCCGCAATATCAGATTCCTCAGGAGATATTATGTTCTATACGGATGGATCTCAGGTATTCAACAGCGACGATATTGCAGTTGATTCCGGCGTGTTTGTAGAAAATGCAAAAGAAAATTTGTTTGTCCCTTTTCCTGATAATCCCGACCAATCTTATCTTTTCAGAAGTGATGAGTTTGGTGTCGACTACAGCGTAATAAGCACATCTCTTGGTGACAATGGGGCTATTCTTCCTGAGCAAAAAGAAATCAATATATACGCACATCAAAGTCATTTGGTTTGCGGATCCAAGTCAGATGGGACGGGTTATTGGGTGATCGCATCAAATAGCAACAATAGCGGAGATGTCGAATTCTCAATATTCGAAGTTACAAACGAAGGCGTGACCTTAAACTCTACTACAATTCAGTATTACAACAATGCTATATGGAGCGCCGCATTGGACGATATGCGCATCTCACCCGATTGTTCTAGAATTGCAATTACATTCAAGGGACATGTTTTCTGTTTAATGAAATTTGACAACGAAATCGGTGAGATCTATGATATTATTTCTACTGAATTTGATACCTCTGTTAGTTTCTTTTCTATTGGCAAGGTGGAGTTTTCAAGCAACAGTGATTACATTTATTGTTTAGGCGACTTCAGTGAAATTCGTCAATACAACCTAGAGACCTGGACTTATGAATCTATAACTGCTTCATCAATAATTATTGCAGGTTTAAATGATGGAAATGATTGGCAAGATCTGCGGCTCGCACCAGATGGTAAAATATACCTTCTTGATGCATTAGAAAACCAGCTGGATGTTATCAATGCACCGAACAACCTCGGTGCTGATTGTGATCTGGAAATATCTGTGTTTTCTATACCAAATGGTTTAACGACCTATTTTCCGAATATTCCGAACATCACTTGTACACCTCCATTTTTGGACCTCTCCATTGATCACTTGTTTGAATGTCTAGGAGATGAAACAGAGCTTAATTACAACTGGACAATGGAAGCAGATTCAGTGTTATGGAATTTTGGAGATCCGAGCACTGGTTTTTTGAACACCTCTACTTTGGACTTCCCCATTCATATCTTCTCGGAAATTGGAGAATATGAAGTGACCTTTTTCTATTACATCGATGACTTTGTATTGGAATATTCACACATTGTTCCGATTTACGCCATTCCAGACCCCGACCTCGGGCCAGACCAAATTTTCTGTCAAAGCGATACGATTGTACTGTCTGGAGGATTAGAAGATTATGACTATTCTTGGAATAATGACCAAACGATAGCTACCATAGATGTGCTGCTGGGGGGGGAATACATTGTGAATGTCAATAACAATGGATGCATTGGTACTGACTCCGTAAACATTTCCATGATTGTTTATCCCTTTCTAAGTGTTGGTGACGATATGATTTTGTGTGATCAATCTTCGGCAACTGCCGAACTAGAGGCCAACAATGCTGATAGCTTCGAATGGTTCAATGGAAGTGCTAATGAAGAAATCACTTTTACCGAATCGGGCTGGTATTGGGCCACTGCTGAAAATAGTTGTTTTACAGTTTACGACAGTTTACAGGTTCTTTTTGTGACTGTTCCAGTAGGTTTTCTTCCTGGTGACGTGACTGCTTGCGACGGAGACACAATTCCTCTTCAATTGGATTATCCTTGGTGGGAAGTAGAATGGAATCCAGCAGGATCTGGCAGTTCAATTGAAATAACTGAGAGTGGTGTTTACACAGTAACAATGACTATTGGCAGCTGCGTTGCAGAAGACCAAGTTGAAGTTCTTTTCTCACCAATGATAGCTCTTGGTGAGATCATAATGCCAAATATATTTTCTCCCAATGGTGATGTCTCCAACCCTGTTTTCAAGCCATATGCGCCTTCAAGACCAGAGGTAGATATGTGCAATTTCCAGAACCTAGAAGTGGAGATGCAAATATTCTCTCGATGGGGAAACCTGCTTGCTGAAAACGTTTGTTCTTGGAATGGCTTATTGGAAAGCAAGGATATCGAAGAAGGTGTTTATTACTACATCATCGACTTGAAGTCAACTTGCTTTGGAAACACGGAGGAAGAAAAGAAGTATGGCCACATAACCCTTGTTCGGGGACAATAAGTAACAATAAATTATACTAGGAGAATTGGTTAACTTTACTTGACCAAATCTTTCATATGCGACTTCTCTTTACAGGACTGCTTTTCTGCCTCTCTATCATCTGTATGTCTCAATCTGCGCCTATTGTTCTTGACGGCCGATTTGATGATTGGACACCCGGTCTTACTACTTTTACCGATGCTCCCGAAACGATCAGTGGAGTTGATTTACTTAGTTTCCAAGTGACAAACGACGCAGACTTTCTTTACATTAAGTTGGAGACAAATTCTGAGTTTGACCTAACCGATAATCTGGTAAATCACAATTTGTTCATGTACATCGATGCGGACAACAATAGTGCTACTGGGTATAACGCGCAGACGGGTTTTGGTTCTGAGGTTGGCATTGATTTCAATAGTCTCTTTGCGCACTACAATGGTGTAGTGCCTGGAATTCAAGTGGATTTCGCTGCTATAAAATTACGCTGTTTACCCACTGTTACGAGTAATGTTTTTGAAATTGCTATTGGCCGTGATGTATTGCCAAATGGAATTAACTCCTTGTTCTCATCGTCAACGATAAAAATCCTATTCCGGGAGACTTCTAACGGCGACCGGATGCCAAATACTGGACAGTTTCTTAACTACACATTTGACGAAACACCCGTTGGCGCCAATCCTGAAATTGAAATTAACAAAGAAGACCCTTCTCTAGTTCGTGTCGTAGCTTACAATACACTTTTGAATGGTTTGGACAACGCTTCACAGGTTGATAATTTTGAGACCATTATTACTTTGTTGAATCCAGATGTTATAGGTTTTTCAGAGGCAAGTGGAACAAGCGCTAGTACAGTTAAAAACTTGATGGACACATGGTTGCCAACTGGCACAATAGATGGCTGGTACGTTGTTAAAGATGATTATGACTTGATCACAGCATCACGATGGGATTTTATTAATGACTGGCCCTCGTTGGACCGCCAGCATCCTGTGCTTATCGATCTTCCTTTAGAATATGCGACTGACTTGCTTTTTGTGAACTCCCATTTGAATTGTTGTTCCAATGAAACTGCTCGCCAAAACCAGGCAGATGAATGGGCCTCATTCATGTTGGACGCCAAATCAATAGGAGGAATAGTGGATTTAGCTCCAAATACTGGGTTTGTTTACGCTGGTGATTTGAACCTTGTAGGTTGGGCCCAGCAGCTCAATACGCTAGTTACAGGTGATATTCAGGACACCGGAGCATGGGGTCCTGCAGGAGCATTGGATTGGGACAATACAGATCTTACGGATCAAATTTGCATGCAGACTGATAAGCGCACAGCATACACTTGGCGAAAAGATTCAGGTGGCAGTTATCCTCCTGGAAGATTGGACTTCATTATTTACTCGGATGCAGTGATGAGTGCCAGTAAGTCGTTTACATTGCAAACCGAGATTATGCCTCCAGCGCGGCTGGCGACTTATGGACTTGCTATAAATGACACGGGTTCGGCATCAGATCATTTTCCTGTGGTGATTGATTTCTCCATGGAAATGGTTACCGCCGACATGGATGGTGATGGTATTGAGGATGAAACCGACAATTGTCCAAGTTTAGCCAACGCCGATCAGCAAGATTCCGATATTGACTTTCTTGGGGATATATGTGATAATTGTCCGAACGATGCGAATGCTGACCAAGCCGATTGGAACGCAAACGGAATTGGAGATGCTTGCGAAGACAGCGATAGCGACGGCCTTTTAGACTCTGAGGAAATTCTAAACTATCTCACGGATCCAACGATTCAAGACAGCGATGGAGACGGCCTAACGGATGGTTTCGAAGTAAGCACGACCTTGTCTGATCCCTTGCTTTTTGACACAGATGGTGACAACTGCCATGATGGAATGGAGTGGGGCCATCAATGTCCCGACAATATGTGTGGAGGCTGTCCTGGTGATTTCGATGATAATGGTTCCATTGGTACCAATGATTTACTGACCTTCTTAGGCTTATTCGGCCTTGATTGCGAATAGAGTTCAATCTAAATCAGCCTTTTCCTTGATCCTTAATTTCCACAAGAACATCTCTGATTTCACGCATAACGGTGAGTAATTCGTCATTGTTCATTTGCCCAGAGGGTGCATTGTTTTCTTTCTTCAATCTGTCCCTTTGATCAAGCACATTGTTGCGGAATTCGCGAGCATTTTCGATGCCTATCAATCGCATATTTGACGAGTTTGGTCCGCTACTTCCCGCGGTTTCGATTTTCAATATGCTCAACCCAAAAGCTTTGAGAATAGGCCCTTCGATAAAAGTAAGATCTTGAATGTTTTCCAAGGGAATCGTCTTGTCGACACGCACGAGCACACCTTTGGAGAATTTAAGTTTGGAGGTGGTAAGTTCGCAGGATAAACCATCAAAATAACGCTTCGAAATCATCCAGCCTGGCCCCATAAACCATATTAGAATCAAAGGAATTCCCACGATACTTAGCAGCATAATAAGACAAGGCACGAGTAAAATATACTTTCTCACAGCTGGGGAGAAGCTCGCTTTTTGAACTAGTTGGTCCATTTTTATTTTGATTAAAAATTTATAGCCTAAAGGCAAATGACTCACATTGTAGACTTAGCTTTCCGTATAATGTTACTCTTCTTCACCGAAGATTATACTTTTCTCGTAATCAAATGCTAAATTTCGACTTCAATTATATCGAATACCTATGAAAACAATATGTACTCTACTCGCTATTTTGTGTTTCAGTGTGTTCTTGAAAGGACAATGTACAGACTGCACTCCTGACGAAACATGTATAAACGACATCAATTTTCCACAGGTATGTCCGGAAGTTATGCCGGTAGCCACATCAGGAGAAGCTTATGATGAGCAGATGACCTTCTTTCTACCATCAGAAGTAACCGACCCTGAGTCAGGATTAACTGTAGACCTCATCGAGGTCGTAATCACCAGTGTTGATGGGTTGCCGTTTGGGTTGGACTACATTATGAATTATGCCAACAACACTTACTATCCTAGTGATGGCGACACATGGGGTTGTGCAACAATATGCGGAACACCTTTAATTGCAGGAGAATATGAAGTTTCAATTAATGCTCATGTGACCACCTTGGCTTTTGGTTTTGAAGTCGAGATCGATCAGCCATTTTTGTCGGTATTCACCGTATTGCAAGGTGAAGGCGGTACAGGAAGCTTTGGGTATGACAATTTCGCTGGCTGTGGCAGTATGGATGTAAATTTTGAGGCCTTGATCGATGGGAATCCTCAACCTACCACTTGGGAATGGGATTTTGGAAACGGCAACGTGAGTAGTGCAAAAATTCCCGCTACGCAGACCTACACTGGAGCCGGAGACTACTTGATTTCATTGCAGACAGATGTATATGAAAACGTGATCACCAGCGTGTTAATTTCAGGAGTAGCGGGAGGTTGGTCTGGCGATATTGAAGAACTTACCACTCTGCAAAACCCCGATCCCTATTTCGTTATATACAACATCAATGGGGTGGCGGTTTATACTTCATCAACAATATCAGACGCGACTTCGGGAGCTTGGACTGGGCTTTCAGTTTCACTTTCCGATCCTCCTTACACGATAAGTTTTTTCGATGAGGATTCGTTTTCAGATGACGATTATTTAGGCAATACCGATGTGCCGAATACTGAGGGAACGATTATTTTCGACGCAGATGGAACTCAAGGTTCACTTACTATTGGTCTCCAACCTGGAGAGAGTTTTTACGATGAGACGACATTGACCGTCTTTCCGGCTCCGAACGCAGAATTTACTGTTGACGAAGATTCTAACACCTTGGTTTATGCGGATACGACCTTGGTTTCATATTTATGGTTTGCTAATGGTGACACCATTTCAGATCAAGTTGATTCGTTGCTGGTTATGTCTAATAATGGAGGTGTGTATCAGGCTTATGTATCCAATGTATACGGCTGCGATGGCTGGTCTAGTGAATATGTCCACTGCCCCGAAATAAGCATTCAAGTTGATTCAGAAACCAGTGAATTATCGGTAGTTGATATTTTTGAATCCTACCAATGGTTTTACAATGGTTTGGCCATTGATGGGGCAACGGCAAGTTTCATTTTTGCCTATGATCCTGGAAATTTCAGTGTTCAAGTCACCACGGATTATGGTTGTGAATCTATGAGTGAAGTGCTGACGATAACAACAGTTGAGGAAAGAAATTCCTTGGCCGACGTTCTATTGTTTCCGAACCCTTCTTCTGGAAGGGTAAATATTCAGGGCTGGTCAATGGAGAATAGTGGAACACTTGCTGTGATGCTTTATGACATAACTGGAAAAATTTCATTTTCAGAAACCTTAAATGTGAATGGTCAGTTCTCTGAAATATTTGACTTAAGTCATTTGCCCAAAGGGCTTTATATGTTGAACCTCAACCAAGGAAATTATACTTATTCTACTCGCCTAATACTTCAATAAACGTTAAGTTATTTAAAAGAAGTCCAGAGAAGCGCAAAATTGGACGTTTTCCTGCCTTTCTTTCGCTAGATTTGGTAAGGTACCCTATGCTATCCTGAATATTGGGCCGTTATAGGTGTATCTTATCATGAACAAGCGCGTATAAAAGGTGCACCGTGTCATGAACACGAAAGGAAGAAAAGTATGTCTACAACCGGTTACAATCAGTTGATTGAGAAGCTCGATCAATTCATCCGTAAGTTTTATAAAAACAGAATCATCCGTGGGTTGATTTACACCATCTCATTGGTACTTGGTTTCTATTTATTGGTCACCATGATGGAATATTTTGGTCAATTTGACTCGAATGTTCGAACCGTCTTGTTTTGGGGATTTGTATTGTCGGCAGCTGGCATTTTGATGTACAATGTCGCTATTCCTTTGTTCAAGTTATTTCGACTTGGGCGTATTCTCAGTCATACGGATGCAGCGGTGATTATTGGAAAGCACTTTCCTGATGTGTCGGATAAGTTATTGAATACGCTTCAGCTAAAAGAAATGGCAGTGGGTCAGAGAGATGACTCATTGATGAGCGCAGCCATTGACCAAAGGATTAGTGAGATGAAACCGGTACCCTTTGCGGCGGCTGTAGATTTTTCTGAGAACAAGAAATACATCAAATATATTATTCCACCTGTAGCTGTAATTCTAGTGCTGCTTTTCGCGGCTCCGAGTATATTGACCGAACCAACTGATCGACTAGTCAGGCACACAGAAGAAATTGAAGTGCTCGCACCCTATACCATTTCGGTAATGAACGAGTCTCTGGAAGTTGTCGAAAATGAAGACTTTTTACTCGCGATAGAGCTTGATGGCGATATTATTCCGGACAAGGTTTACATTCTATTGAATGATCAGCGATTCAAGCTTAGTAAGCAGAACAATGCTTCACATACGTATCAATTTAGAAACGTCAATCGTACGACCCCGTTTCAGTTCTATGCAGACGGATTTTATTCCCCTAACTATACACTAGAAACTTTATCCGCACCGCTTCTAGTCAATTTCGAAGTATCGCTTGACTTTCCTTCATATACCGGTTTTCAAGACGAAATTTCAAAGAATACGGGAGATCTCACTGTTCCAGCAGGTACACGCATTCAATGGGAGTTTCATACTCAGAATACAGATGACGTGCATGTTCGTTTTACAGATTCTAGTTTGGTCCTGCAGAAGACAGGAAAAGATCGTTTTGGCATGGATTATTTGGCCATGCACAACGATCGGTATGTAATTCGGACTGAAAATGCCTTTTTGGTTAACCGGGATTCCATTATGTACCGCGTAGAAGTTGTGCCTGATATGTATCCAATGATTGCAGTAGAGGAAGAACGCGATACCATCTCGGGTAAGCAAGTATACTTCACGGGGAATATGAAGGACGATTATGGATTTAAGCGTTTGGAATTCCACTACATATTTGAGTCTTCAGAAGATGAGAGTCGTGTATTGAATAAACGCAATTCAATGAACATCCCTGTTTCACGTGCCACGAATAGTGAGCAATTTTATTACCATTGGAATTTAGAGGAAATAGGCACAATGCCAGGAGACAAACTATCTTATTTTTTCGAGGTTTGGGACAATGACGGTGTGAATGGAAGCAAATCTAGTCGAACACAAATGCGCACTTACTCAGCAGCTACATTAGATGAGTTGATTGAAGAGCGAGACGAGAAGAATGAAGAGATCAAGGAGCAGATGGAAAAGAGTCTTAAGGACGCAAAAGAGATCAAAAAAGATCTTGAGGAGCTTCGAAAAGACCTACTCGAAAAGGAGGAATTGAGTTGGCAGGATAAAAAGAAGATTGAGGACTTGCTGAAAAAGCAGAAGAACCTTGAGAATCAGGTGGACAACTTGCAAAAAAATAATCAACAGAAAAACGAAAAGCAAAGTGAGTTTCAACAGCCAAATGAGAGCATGCTTGAAAAGCAGAAGCAGCTTGAAAAACTGATGGAACAAATCATGACCGACGAAATGCGGGAATTGATGGAGGAGATGGAAAAGCTCATGGAGAAGATGGATATGGATGAAATCCAGGAGCAGATTGAAGAAATGGATATGTCTAATGAAGACATGGAAAAGGAGTTGGATCGTGCTTTAGAGCAGTTTAAGCAATTGGAGTTTGAGCTTAAAATGGAGGAGCAGATAGACAAGTTGGCAAAGCTAGCAGAGGAGCAGAAAAAATTATCTGAAGAATCGGAAAAAGACGAAAAGAAGAGTGAAGAACTCAAAAAGGAGCAAGACAAGTTGAACGAGGAGTTTGAGGAATGGAAGAAAGAAATGGAGAACCTCGAAAAACTGAATGAAGAATTGGAGGATCCTAATCCAATGCCAGAAAACGAGGAGGAAGAGAAATCCATCGACGAAGATATGAAGGAGAGTTCGGATGAACTTGAAAAAGATAAGAAAAAGAAGGCTGCTGGATCTCAGCAAAGTGCAGCTGAAAAGATGAAAAAGATGGCTGAAAAGATGGAGATGATGCAGCAGGAGTCTGAGGAAGAAAAGACTGAAGAAGATATGAAAGCGCTTCGTGCGTTGCTGGAGAACATCATAACACTATCTTTTGATCAGGAAGATTTGATGGGTGCATTGAAAAAGATCGATGCGAAAGACCCAAAATATGTGACTCATGCGCAGACACAACGCAAGCTGAAAGATGATGCAAAAATGGTTGAAGACAGCTTGTTTGCCTTGAGTAAACGAGTGGTTCAGCTTCAAGCTCCGGTGAATCGCGAGATAACTCTGGTGAATGAAAATATGCAAATTGCATTGAATGAACTTGGGGAACGCCAAACCAAGGTTGTAACGACGCATCAGCAATATGTGATGACATCGTTCAATAACTTGGCTTTATTACTTGACGACGCATTGCAACAGATGCAAAAAGAATGTGCCAACAAAAAGCCTGGAAAAGGCAATTGTGAGAAGCCGGGAGGTAAAGGAAAAAAACCATCGGCTAGTAAGATGAAGGCCCAGCAAAAAGCTATGAGTGACCAGCTCAAGAAAATGAAAGAGAAAATCGAAGGATTTAACAAGGGAGAGGGAAAAGATGGTAAGAAGGGTGACTTGAGCAAAGAAATGGCTCAGATGGCCGCTAAACAGTCTGCAATACGTCGTGAGATGGAGAAGATGGGAGAGCAACTTAACCAAGATGGCAGTGGCAATGGCAATGAGATCAAAAAGATTGCCAAAGAGATGGAAGAAATGGAGAAAGACATTGTCAACCAGCAATTTGACATTGAAATGATGAAACGTCAGCAAGATATTTTATCAAGGCTCTTGAAAGCAGAGAATGCTGAGCGCGAAAGAGAGATGGATAATAAGCGTAAATCGCAAGAAGCACGTGAGCAATTGATCAGTAATCCTGAAAATTATTCTGAGTATCAAAAGCGTAAAGAAAAGGAGATAGAAATGCTAAAAACACTGCCTCCAACATTGAAACCGCATTATAAAGAAAAGGTGAATAATTATTTTAATAAATTAGGGGACTGAAAATTACGGTCTCAACTTATCAAGCATGCCTGAAAACGAGAAGGTTATATCCTTTACATCACATACAGAAAACATCTCTATCGTCGAGAAATTGGTTGATGAGGTGTGCGAGACGTACAAAATTAAAGAAGATTTCTACGGAAATATCTTGATTTCGCTCACTGAAGCGGTGAACAATGCTATTGTTCACGGGAACAAATTGGACCCAGAAAAGAATGTTTCGGTTTCATTTAGCGCCCTTGATTCAAAACTTCGTTTTGTGATCACAGATGAAGGTCCTGGTTTCGACTATGATAATCTACCTGATCCAACTGCGCCAGAGAACATTGAAAAGCCAAATGGTCGAGGTGTCTTCTTGATGAAGAACTTGGCAGATACTTGCTCTTTCAAGGATGATGGACGCATTGTTGAAATGGAGTTTGATGCAATCGCTGTTTAATGGAAGAGTCCATTGGATTTCATTTTGAATCCATTCCTTCATTCGAACTTCCGGAAGATAAACTTTCATCTTGGTTCTTAGCTGTCGCAGCTGACCATGAATATGAAATTGAAGAACTTAGTCTTGTTCTTTGTTCGGACGATTATTTACACAGTCTCAATGTTCAATATCTAGACCACAATACACTCACTGATATCATCACTTTTGATTACAATGAGGGCAAACAACTCATTGGAGAACTGTACGTGAGTGTTGAACGTGTTAAGGAAAACGCTCAAATACATAAAGTAACATTTGAAAACGAGCTGCATCGAGTTTTCGTTCACGGTGTATTGCATTTGGTCGGTTATAAGGACAAAGAAGCCAACGATCAAGTAGAAATGCGCACCAAAGAAGATTATTACTTATCTTTGCTCGATTTTTAATCCCCTGTATACCAATAGTTTAAGAAATTGTTTCACGTGAAACACATCGCTTTATGCTCCAAGAATATGATGTAATAGTTGTGGGAGGCGGACATGCCGGTAACGAAGCCGCTGCTGCTGCTGCCAACCTGGGCTCTTCTGTGCTCATGGTAACCATGAACATGAATACCATAGGCCAAATGTCATGCAATCCAGCAATGGGTGGTATAGCCAAAGGACAGATCATCCGCGAAATCGATGCGATGGGTGGTTATTCAGGAATTGTAACAGACAGAAGTGCAATTCAATTCCGCATGCTCAACAGATCCAAAGGTCCTGCGATGTGGAGTCCTCGTACTCAAAATGATAGGATGATGTTTGCCAATGAATGGCGCATGATGCTAGAGCAAACTCCCAATGTTGACTTCTGGCAAGATATGGTTACTGGTCTAATCGTAGAAAACCATCAAGTAAAAGGTGTAAAGACCGCCATGGGTCAGCACATCAAAAGCAAAACTGTCATTTTAACTAACGGCACTTTTCTAAACGGACTAATACACTTAGGAGAAAAAACCTTTGGCGGAGGAAGGGCAGGTGAAGCTGCTGCATATGGAATGAC
>JBLHIB010000071.1:0-17733 GCA_047615865.1 Gammaproteobacteria bacterium | reverse complement strand
GCAAAACCCAAAAGAAAGAGCCAGAAATAGAGCATGATGCATAGATATGAAAAAGGTCAGTTCGACATACCAAACATTCTAGTTTATGCCCATATCAGGGAACCCTTTTTTGTTTCTGGAGTTTATTAATCAAGTAAAGTGCAGACCAAGACAAAGCTAAAAAACCCAATAAATTCATGGCGTCTGTGATTTGGTTCATACTAGTTAAATATTCAGCGGAGCAACTAGAATTGATTTGCGTTTAAGTGCAAATGTTCTAGTTCGTATCGGCTGCAAGAAAATGCTATCAGTAAAGAAGGTGGAGTGAAATAATAACACGACACTGCGCCATATAGTATGAGGCACGAGCATTTTAACAGAAAAACCAATCGGAAAAATCAGACGATTCCCATCTTTTCCATGAGGAAAGTCGCATTCATATTAGAACATACTCCCTTTCGCAAAGTGTAATCGAAAGACAAGTCATCATTGGTTATTTCCACATCAAAATAAAGATTGTTAATTCGGCTAGGGTGCTTACTTTGAATCTCACACAAACTGAGATCATGAGTCGCAACTACTCCATTTACATTGAAACCCAAAAGTTTCTCTATAAATCTGAAAGACCCCTCAGCCTTGTCCTTAGAATTGGTTCCTTTGAGAATTTCGTCCAAAATAATAAACCGTGAATTGTTCTTTTCCAGAGATATGATCAACAAATGAAGACGTTTCAACTCATTGTAAAAATAGCTTTCATCGCTTTGCAGGCTATCAGATGTTCTCATCGAAGAATAAAGGGCCCGTGGCTGCATCTTCAATGATTTTGCCAAAACTGGTGCCCCAGCCATGGCCATAACCATATTCACTCCGAGTGTTCTTAAAAAAGTACTTTTTCCAGCCATATTGGCCCCGGTGATGATTGCAAAATCATGAATCCCAAGCTCCATAGAGTTGTCCACACGCGCCTTAGTAAGCATCAAGGGATGCCCCATATCAACCGCTTTTACAGAACAGTCTTTTTCAAAAGTCGGTGTATTCAGCGATTCCGCAAAAGTGAACGAGTACAAGGCCAAAGAAGACGTTCGCTCCCACTGCCCAATAGTCTCCAGCCACAACTCAATGACACCGCCATGTTCATTGTACCATTTTTGCAATCGGAATATGCAGAGAATATCCCACAGTAAGAACATGTTCAGTACCACGCCCATCAACATATTATTCCTATTGTCAAAGGCACTCATTATTTTCGATAGCTGTCGAAAAGCCTTGGCTGCCCCGTCGCATGGCTCTTGCAAAGATTTCAGTTTGGAGGATTCAAAGGTATCCGCCCCAATATGATCCAGCATGCTTGCATAACTAGCCAGAGCGGCATGTTGTTTGCCCAGTTGAGAATAGTCTGTATTGATTTTTTTAAGCTTCGACCCAATAATTGCAAGAGGAGCAAGCAACAATGGAATAAATAGGCCACTTGAAATCAAGTCCGTCGCATTCGCAGTGCAAAGTAAGAGCTGGTAAATGGGAACTATGTACAAAAGGGCTTTGAGTTTGGTTCCTACAACCATAGATGGTCCCGATTTACTCCAAGCGATTAGTTGTTCCACTTGTTTCTTATCCTCGTCTACCAGACTTCCATGACCGTATAATTCCTCGCACCAAACAACTTTCTGAGCAAGTTCCGCAACGGCTGTTTGGTTTTCTTCGATAAGAGCGATGCTGGTCTCGTTCGAAGAAAAAGCATCAGAGAGCGCTTTGCCGCCATGCCCCAGAGTGGTTCGATTGACAAATTGAAACAACGAGCTTTTACCGAACAGGTCCAAATCGTGGGAAAAATCGTGATCTGGATCGCTGAATTCTTCGCCAGAATCAACTTCAGGCATTTCTCCAGTGAGAACTTTGATTTGTTGTTCCAAGTAAAAGAGGCGTGCTTTCACAAACTTCTTCTCTCGACTCAGTTGCGCCGACCTCCGAACTAGAAAAAGAAATACCGCAAGACTAACAATGCTCAATACAATCGCCAGTCCTATATGCACTCCCTTTGCTAAGAAGAACAAACCAAATATGGCCACCCAAGAGATCACTCGCATGGTAACGTTGAAGGCAATTTGATTCTTAACTTCAACAAGAGCAGACTCTAAAGCTTTAGTGCGAGAATTGAAATGATTGATAGACTTGTATTGCATCGGGGCAAATTTAGCGGATATTTTCAGAGCATAGGTGTGAGAATCAACATTCTTAACTACCATAAAAGCACTTGCTTATTTCCTAACTCAACAAATACCTTGGAATGACAATTGTACTGAATTAGTATGGTCTTTTAAATCTATTTAACACATTACATGTACCAACATCTAATGTTAATACATATATTTGCTCTCATTAATTGTAGAGATATCTATTATGCCAATTGAAAATGAAATAATGCAAGCGAGTTTTGCATCGGAAGGAGAAAAACTACTGGTCAATTTGCTTTTTACTTGTGGCTGGGTTGAGAGTTACCAATTGCGCTTTTTCAAGCAATATGACCTTAGTACTCAGCAATACAATGTCTTGCGCATATTAAGAGGACAAAAGGGTCACGCTATTCCGATTACTTCTGTTTCTGAGCGTATGATAGATCGGATGAGCAATACATCTAGACTTGTAGACAAACTTTGTACTAAAAACTTTGTTGAGCGATCAACCTGTAAGGTGGACAGAAGGGCTGTGGATTTAAAAATTACCGATACTGGGTTGGCTTTGTTGGCAAAAATAGATGACGGCATAGCAGGTTCTCAAGAAGATCTTATCAATATCTCTGAAGACGATCTAAGTCAATTGAACAAGCTCCTCGATAAATTAAGAGATGAATCTAAATACGAACACACCAAATAAAAAATAGACACATGAAAAGAATTGGATTAGTAATGATGTTCCTAGCTGTTGCGGCATTTGCTTTCGCTACAGAAGGATCTGGTCGCTTGGCAGTAAATACAACTCAAAGCACAATCTCTTGGTTGGGAAAGAAAGTAACTGGTGAGCATGGAGGAATGATCTCAGTAAAAGCCGGAATAATTTCTGTTGAAAACGGCGAATTAAAGCATGCCGACATATCAGTAGACATGACTTCTATGAGTTGTACAGATGACATGGATGATGAGTCCAAGCGGAACCTGATCGGTCACTTACAGTCACCAGATTTTTTCAATACCGCTGAGCACGCTACGTCAAACTTTACAATGAAGAGTTTTGATAAAGGCCACGATGGCAAATACACAGTGACTGGAACACTTACTATCAAAGGAATAAAGCAGGACATCAGCTTTCCTGCCGATATAAAAATAACAGACCAAGAAGTAATTGTAGATGCGGACGTCACCTTCGACCGATCTAAATATGATATTCGATATGGATCAGATTCGTTTTTCGATGATTTGGGAGACAAAGTGATCTATGATGAAGTAGGAATGAAGCTTCATATAGTAGCTTCGTTGTAATCCTATATAAACCTGAGTAGAATGACATGACTGGCAAAATTCTGTTTGCCGGCATGTCATTTTTTATTTTCTGGAGGCCGCCTTATTCTTCTTTATTTTCTTTTTCCTGTCAGGCTTCTCATGAAAGTAATACCTCAAGTCGAGCGTCAAATAGCTACCTGACAAGTCGGTGGAAAGCGTTTCGGGGACCCCCGAAAGTATGAAAGTTGCCCGACTGCTGGCAACAGGCCCAAAAGGGCGATGATAACTCGCTCCTAAGTACAAGTATCCACTTTCCTTGCTCCGCCATTCGAAACCATAATTGGCAATAAGCGAGACCTGCATCCACTGGTATCTGTTGGTACGTTGCTCAAATACAAAAACTAAAGTATCAACTTGATCGCTCGTCTGCTCAAAAGTGTTGGAAGGATAAAAATCCAAAGAAACCCCACCTGCCGCATTCATCCACAGGCGATCTCCAAGCTGAACATAAATGAGCCCCTGAATAGGTAGTTCATATCCCACAAAGGCATGCCGAATAGAAAGCGTTTTATCGTGAGTCGCATGCGTCAAGCTGAGGGCATAATTCCTCCGTACGATATTGATTCCTGTTTCAACAGAAAAAAACTTGGTAAAGCCGCGGCGGATCACCATGCCGAAATTGTAACCCACTTTTGGATCAAGCTCCATTTCTAGGGACCCCTGAGAGACGTTTACCGTGCCTGAATTGAAAAATTTACTTGGAATGATAGGTCGAATTTGGATACCGAAAGTAGTCACATTCATTTGTGCTTCAGCGCCAAAAGACATGAATACAAGACTCAAAACCAAAATTAATCCTATGGTGTTTTTAACCATCCTACAAATGCTAAAACTATAATAAATATCATGAATAGGAGCAATACCCACTGCATAGTTTTGTTCGGTATCGTGGGCGAACGATAATGTGCATGGGTGAGGAAATTGCAGTTATTACTAACCTTAAGACAACGCTTATTTACACCAAACAACGTTTTATAAGGCACTGAATCGGTGTCTAAAAAACGCTCATATTCTACTTGTCTATCGGTCAATAACTGCTCAAAATAATCTGCGCGTTCTACCACATAGAACTCATACACCATAAACCTGGTATCGCCTGTATGCTCGTAGTAATTTGTAAACCTCATTCAGTTATCCATTCAGATACGTATTCCAATGGCTTTCGATGTGACTTTGGCCAATCAGACTCCGGGTATCCCATATATAGCAAGCCTAGACATTTATCCTCGGCCCCCAAATTAAGAAACTCCTTCATCTGGTCGGTGTAACACAACTTTGGTGTTGACCAAAATGTGCCGATTCCATACCCTACGCTATGCAGCATTACATTTTGCACTGCACAAGCCACGGCCTCTATCTCCTCAATCTCTTCAATCTTGCGATTTCCATCTCGCCTCATGCAGATGGCAATTACGACAGAAGACAATTCAGGACGCGATTTTATTTTGTCAAATTTCGACTGAAGGTACTTATCAACTGGAGTGAGATCGCGGTACAGAGAGGACATAAAATCGCTCATTCTCAAGCGCGCATCTCCTTTGAATACTTTGAAAAACCACGGCTGCGTCATTCCATGACTTGGAGCCCAAATCCCCGAATTCAGAACATTCTTGATGATTTCATCATGCACAACTCTATTCGAATAATTCTCTGGAGTAATGGTTCGTCGGTCTCGAATGAGTTCGCTTATTTCGCTCAAATTGTACTTCATTGCTACTTCCATTTGATATTGCAGCCAATACTTGGCACTTGTCCTTCAGCGGGCACTTCCTGGTGGGCGACCAACAGATCAAGTACTTTCCTCATGTCTTCTCCATTCACAGGGACTTGATTCCCTGGACGACTTCCGTCCAATTGACCACGGTAAATGCATTTGCCCTCGTGGCTAAAAACACTAAAATCAGGAGTGCATGCTGCATCATACGACCTAGCAATTTCTTGAGACTCATCGTACAAATAAGGAAAAGGAAATTCCTTCTCACGAGCCAGGACCGCCATTTGATAAGGCCCATCATTCGGGTGTGTGCTCACATCATTTGAGGAAATGGCTACAAAGCCAATGCCTTCATTTTTATAATCCATGCCCAGTTTCACCAGCTCATCTACAACATGAACAACGTATGGACAATGATTGCAAATGAACATCACAACAGTGCCTTTTAATCCTTGGATATCATTCCATGTGCATAATTCCCCTGAAAGTGGTTCCGGTAGGGAAAAATCTGGAGCCTTGAAATTCAAGGGAATTTGAACAGTTGGTGTCAGTGCCATCGTATATTTGCTTTATGCTGTGCAAAATTAGTCATTTCATACGCTTATTCAGTTCCGGGTTTCTGATCCTTTCTGTCGCGCAGCTATTTGCTCAAGACCCACTTGAGTCCACAAAGCTTCAAGTGTATACAACGGATCTCGAATCATATTTCTCTGAGTTCTATCAAGCGCCTGTCGGTCATCCTGAATTAAGACAGGGAGAATATAAGCTTTTGTGCAATGATCTTCTGGTAATCGACGGGTTCTATCATCGCGAAATGCGACAGGATACGTGGTATTATTTTCACTACAATGGCGCGCTTTACGCACAAGGCAAGTTTGTCAATGATCGCAAACATGGCATGTGGGAGTACTATTCAACCAACGGCAAGCTTTCTGCCTATGGCGGATATGTGAAAGGCCAGAGACGAGGTCCATGGCAAGGGTATTACTATTCTGGAAAGTTGGCCTTCGAAGGCATCTTCCTATCAGATTCTACGTTGTCCGAGTTTTCAATCTACCACCTTTCAGGCGAGGTGGCTATGACACGAACATTCGAATATTACGACAATAGAGTCTTCTGCCATGAGCGCAATTTTCACGAAAAAGGGAATCAAAAATACGAACTGCGATGTGAATTGGATCTCCGTGATCCCTATACCCAAGAGATCATCCGGCGTCAAGGCGGCTTGGAAGTTTGGTTACTTGAGTCCTCTACTTTGACAAATTTAAATGTCGATGATCAAGTATGGATTATCAACGGACCGGTAAAGCGATGGTATGCAAATGGGATGTTGGCTTCGCATCAAGTGTTTGTAGAAAATGACTTGGTGGGAATATATGGAGCGAATAACATGTGGGGCACAAAAATTTCTGCGTGTGACATATTCGAAGGAAATGGCAGTTGGTTGCAATTTGGCGAAAATCAAAAAACCAGGTTCGAAGCTCAGTATAGTGAGGGAAAATTACACGGCGCGGCCACCGTCTATCATGACAATGGTAACATTGCATTGAAAGCAGTATTTAATCACGGCAACCCCGATTCAACTTGGGTTGGCTATTTCGAAGATGCCTCGGATCGTTTGCGCCTGGCCTTTTTCTCGGGCGATTCCATGTATGTTGAACAAACCATTTTTGCCAACAAAGCCTTGCGTTCGGGGTGGGTATGCAAAGGATACAAAGAAGGACCATGGGTTGATTTGAACTTTTTGTCAGATACCATTGCCATTCGGACCTATGAGCATGATTTCTTGCATGGAACTTATGCTGAGTTCAATCAAGGCGTGCGACTGAAAGAGGGTGAGTATGTATATGGCCTGCGCGCAGGGCCATGGCACTCCTCGAATATGCGCGGACAGCGAACCTGGACCGAGTATTATGAACGCAATGTTGAAGGGGGTGATTTGACCCAGCCTTGGTCTGCAGGGCTTCAAGTAATCAATCCTGATATTTTTGAATTCGAATTTGAACGCGTGAAAGCGGGTGCCTATGCCAATCCAGACTTAACTTTGCACCGCACCCCACATATTGAAGAACGACTTTTTGCGGATTCCAGCTTTGTGATGCTCTCCTTGATCATCAATCCAGAAGGAGAACTGGAAGAGGTAAACGTCGTGCGAGATGTACATGGAAAAGCAGGAATTATTGCCGAATCGGTCAAGGTGCGTTTTCCCTTTTACCGCGGAGAGCGCTTCATGGGGATCCCTGTGCGACGTCGCTACTATGTGGAAACCATGGTCACACGGGAAGAACGCTACGAGCTGAAAGAATAGTCTGGTGTGTGAAATCTCTAACGAATCGATTATTATTGCCAAAGATATAACGACATGAAAACAATATTGATTACTGGTGCAGGATCTGGAATTGGCAGAGCTGCAGCCATTGAACTGAGCACCAAAAAGGATATTCGACTGATTATCAATGGACGGACCATAGAATCGTTGGAAGAAACGAAGTCGCAACTTTCCTCTCCAAAAACTCATTTGGTACTGGCATCCGATATTTCAAAGAAGGAAGCCTTCGCCGCCGATTTTCAAAAACTTAACCCTGGCTCATTGAATCTAGCAGGGATCTTTGCAAATGCTGGCATTGGTGGAGAGAATAGCTATGGCAGCTCGGACCGCTGGCAACAGATTTTGGACACCAATTTAACGGGTACTTATAACTCGATTATGGAAGTGCTTCCTTACCTCAAGAACAGCGAGGAAGAATACAAGAACATCGTAATTACCTCAAGTTGTCTGGCACGTTTCGGCGTTCCAAATTACACGGCATATTGCACTTCAAAAGCTGGTTTATTGGGATTGAACAAGGCACTCGCCGTCGAATTGGCTGGAGATAAAATTAAAGTGAATGCCATCGCGCCGGGTTGGATTGACACCGAAATGGCACGCGAAGGGATTCAGAAGTTGGCCGATCGATCGAATGACAGTTTTGATGAAGCCCTTGCCGAGCAGATGGGCTATGTTCCAGCGGGAAAAATGGGTGACCCAGAAGAAGTCGCTCGATTGGTGAGTTTCTTGATGACAAATGTTGAGACGTCTTTCACAGGACACACTTTTGACATCAACAACGGCGCTTTTATGAATTAGTTTGTTTTTATTTCTTCAGCACAAGGCAAATGCCGTTTCACGCGCATCGGGACAGCTATTCATTTGCCGAAGGCTCAGTCTTCCCCTCCAAATTGTTTACATTGACATCATGAAGAATATCTTTATCCTATCGATTCTGGCTTTGATTTCAGGGTCTTGCAATAGCCAATCGGACTATCAAGTCGATTCATTGGTGATCCGATCAATCTACTCCGAGATTCTTGCCAATGGAGAATGTTATGACAACTTGCGTGTCTTGTGCAAGGATATAGGCGCTCGACTAAGTGGATCTCCAGAGGCTGACAAAGCGATTGACTGGGGGAAAGCTCTACTCGAGTCCTATGATTTTGACAATATCCATTTAGAAGAAGTTTTTGTACCTCATTGGATTCGTGGAAATGAAGAGTACGGTTATTATGAGTCTGGCGGAGTGCAACACCGAACCAACATTACTGCTTTGGGCGGTTCTGTTGGCTGCCTAGATGCGATCAAAGCTGAGGTAATTGAAGTCAAGAATTTCGAAGAATTAGAAGCTTTGGGAAAAGAGAAAGTCTCAGGGAAGATTGTCTTGTTCAATCGGGCAATGGACCCACTGCTTATCAATACCGGTGCTGCATATGGCGGGGCTTATGATCAACGAGGTAAAGGGGCATCTGAAGCATCAAAGTATGGAGCAGTTGGCGTGCTGGTTCGTTCACTGACACACGCACAAGATACTTTTCCTCACACGGGTGGAATGGGTTATGCAGATGGAGTTACAAAAATCCCTGCTGCTGCCATAAGCACCGTGCATGCTTCGGAACTAAGTAGAGCATTGAAAGAGGATTCGAAATTGATCTATACCATGAAATTGGCTTGTGAGCTATTCGACGATAAAATTCAGGCCAACGTAATTGGAGAAATTCCAGGAACAGAGTTTCCTGACGAATACATTCTTGTGGGTGGACACCTAGACAGCTGGGACATAGGTGAAGGTGCGCACGATGATGGGGCTGGAATCGTACAGTGCATTGAAGTATTACGAGCAATCAAAGCGCTCAACATCTCTTTGAAACGTACCTTACGAGTTGTCCTTTATATCAACGAAGAAAATGGAAATAACGGTGGAAAAACATACGCCGCCAACGTCCAAGAGACAGGTTTGAATCACTACGCCGCAATAGAATCCGATGCGGGTGGATTTACGCCACGTGGGTTCCGGATAGAGGGAACAGACGAGCAATATGAGTTATTTAAGCAATGGGAGAATCACTTTGAGCCCTACAACGTGCATCAATTCAAGCGCGGCTTTAGTGGTGTGGATATTCGTCCACTGAAGAACGACACCATAGCCCTATTCGGACTGATACCCGATGGACAAAGGTATTTTGACTACCATCACTCTATACGTGATGTATTTGAAAACGTAAATCGTCGAGAATTGGAATTGGGGGCTGCAACTATCGCTTCTTTGGTCTATCTATTGGATACTAGAGGCTGGTAACGTTATTTCTTACCTGCAGCTTGTTCAATTTGTTTCTCAGACATGAAATCTTCGAGAATTTCTCGATTTATGAGAGCAAGTCCTTTTGACGTGTGGATTTCCTTATTTATTACGAGATCCCCATTTCCCCTATTCACACGAATAAACTCTTTTGTGCTACCTTCATTTTCATACTGAACCAAGGTCTCAACAAATCCAACTTCTGCAGTTTTGAGCACAATCCTTTTTTGAATATCTTCCATATTAAAGATCGTAGCAGAAGGATGAATATTTCGGATTTTTTCGGGCCGATTGAACTCACTTTGGACGTCACTTTCTGATAGAACCAACAAACTAGCTTCTTCCAATAGAGTCTTGTCACTCATCTTGGAAATGCTCACATCAGAAGAAAGATCGCGCATCTCAGTGAGCATTGTTTCTAAAGACTTGACGTAGAAAGCAGAATAAAGGGTTCCCAACTTACCTTGATCGACCAAATAAGAAGCGACTTGCTTGAGGGCGGGATCTTTTGCGAATACACCTGTGATAGCAGGTTTCTTGATGACTGCCTTTGCTCCAGCTTTGTAGAGTGTAAGCCAACAATTGGAGTTGTCGCCTATTTTTTCCGCAATTGGAGCCAAGATGTAACCGTCTCCGGTCTTCACCTGCGCATAATATTTACTGGTCTCGAGCACAACCAAGTTTCCCCCAGCAAATTTATTGTCACAAAAATCAAGCACTTGCTGACTAATCTGAACGCTTTTTAGAACCAAATATATATTCTCTCCCTCAAAACTTGTTGGTGCCGTATCGGAAATTCTTTGTGCTTGACCAGTGCATGAAATCATCACTGTGGCTAGTAGGAAAATAATTCTCTTCATAATTGGCTTACTTACAACATTTGTTCCAAAAATAGGGTAAAAATAAAAGAGCGGCTTTGTTCGCAGCTCTTTTAATATTGTAGTTGCATTCCCTACTCTAAAATCACAAGTCGGGACGATTGATGAAAGTCTTCTGTTTCGGTAATAATGAAGTAAATCCCAGGTGCAAAATCCTTCACAGACATCCGTTTATATGCGCTTCCATTTGTCAAGAGCACATTGTCCTTCCAAATTATTTTTCCAAAAGTATCCGAAACATAAAGTGACACTTTACCCTGTGAAAAACCGTTTAGGTTTACATTCAAATACGGACTACTATTTGGGTTCGGAAATATCTGAACGAATGGTCGAGCATGTGTCTCGAGCGAGGATGTATAGGTAATCCTTCATTGCCGGTTGCACAAGCAGGGAGCAATGAAGAAAAACAAAATCGTATTGAGCAATAGGAACCTGAATATATTCATAGTCAGTTTTTACAAGTAAGAAGAATGGTAGTGCAGTGTTGCAAATACATAGCTAGTTTACGACTCATGTACTCGATCTAAGGGGAGGCTATTCCAAAAAATAGGGCAAAAAAAAAGAGCGTCTCCGAAGAGACGCTCTTTTCAATTATAGGAGAAAATTATTATTTCTCAATAACAAGTCGCTCAGTCTGCGTAATGTCACCCATTGTGATTCTCACAACATAGACACCTGAAGCAAGACCGTTAAGGTTGATCACTTCATTTACGTTTCCTGTAGAAACTGTAATCTGCTCAGCTTGAACAGTTTTACCGAACATATCGATGATATCCATAGTAACTACAGTAGACTCAACACCTGAAAGGTTTACGTTGAGGATCTGACCGTTGTTAGGGTTTGGATAGATAGCAGCCTCTGGAGCTACGATCGCATCAGACAAATCCTTCTGCTCGTCAAGTAATTCTACAGTAGGACCATCTACGTTAGGTAGAGTGATAGGACCAACAATAGAAACACATTCAGGAGCACCGTAAGCACCAGTAGCACCGTTAGGGAATACTGCACGTACACGTACATCATAAACACCACCTTCTACAAGGCCTGCTACATTTGATAGACGAACATAGTTAACAGCAGTTCCACCTAAGTGAACGATAGCAAGTTCAGCGATATCAGTACGCGTGAATTCCCATTCCCAATCAACAGCACCACAAACCCATGGAGTAGATCCAATGTACTGACCCAACCACTTAGGACCGAAGTTAGCACAGTTATCTGCAGACTTAACAACAGATACTGGAGGAGCACTCAAAGTAATTGGACAAGAAATTGTTCCATCTACGAATGGTTGATCTTGAAAACCATTTACATCTTGAAGGTTATGTGCAATGTCAATTACAACAGTGTAATCATCTCCCCATGGAAGTCCTGGCACATCAAACAATTGGATGAAATCCAAAGGATCTCCAATTGCAGTGTAAACAGCACCATCAGAAACAGCAGTAAAGTTGAACGTGTAAACACCATCGCCTACCCAGTCAGCCTTAAAGATATCACATAGGTTGTAAGGACCTGAGCCGTAATCACATGTAGTTTCAGGAAGATACTGAACACAGATGTCGAACTCACCGTCACCAGCAAGAGGAGTGCCATCATAAGCACTTACAGAAATCTGATACGTCAAACCAGGAGTCAAACCTCCAAGGTTAAGATACTCATCAGTACCGAAAGAAACATCTTCGATATCTTCACCAATTATCTCAACAACAGCGTCGAAACCACCAGCAGAAGAAACCTCAACACGCACACCAGCTGTAACAGCTGTGAATTCATACCAAAGGTCAGCAGAGAAGCCAAGAGTGAAAGCAGTACCTTCAACGTTATCCGACTGAGCAACGCTCAAGTCATCAGTGATTGTATTACATACACCTAGAACTTCCATTGACAGTGCAGTTGCACCAGCAGGCTCATCGTTACCAGTACATGGAGCGAAAATACAAGAACCATCGTCATAAGTTGCTGCAGAGTCATAGTTACAAGCAGTAGAAGATTGACAACCGAAACAAGACGCTGTATTCACAGAGAATGATCCAGTTCCAGCGCTACCACCAGCAGGAGCATCAGCTCCAAGTATGTTCCATGAAATCTCACTATCGTAAGATCCACCACCAACAGAAACAGTATAACAACCATCAGCTAGACATAGATCATCAGCTTGGAAAGATCCACCCGACAATGTTCCAGAAGCTACAGAAAGAGAAGTAGCTGCGTCAACAACATCATAAATAGCACCGTTCCATCCGTCACCGAAACCATCAATTAGCTCGAATGTAATGACATTGCCAAAACAACAAGAACCATCATCACAACCTGCAGTTGAATCGTAGTTTGAAGCACTAGAGTCATCACATCCAGGGTACGTACAAGAACCATCATCACATCCTGCTAGAGAATCATAGTTACATGCAGACGATACATCACATCCAGGGTACGTACAAGAACCATCATCTGCATTTGCAAGTGAATCATAGTTACAAGCTGTTGTATCCATACATCCAGATATACCATTTAAACAAGAACCATCATCAGCAGATGCACAAGCATCATAGTTATCGAAAGTAGTATCCGTACAACCCAACTTATCCGTAAACGTCAAAGTAATGTTGCAAGTACCAGATTGACCAAGGAAACCATCAACTTGAATGACATAAGTGTTTCCCTCAACAAGACCTGTTGCAGCATCACAATCGAACGTCAACAATGAGTACAAGCCATCTCCAGCGTCATCGTCATCAGCTAAAATAGTTCCACCACACACGTCATAAACAGCAAGCTGTGTATCGTTGAATGTATCAGTACCATCATCCGAAGTTTCGATAGTCAATACACCACCTGAAGAAGGGGCAGTAAAGCTATACCAAACATCGTTTTCAACACTTCCATCAAACCATGAAAGACCAACACCACCATCAGGACTAGAACAATCGTTTACTACCAAAGTAGAAACACCATCAACAGATAGACCAATTGCGTCAGCACAGTCATCGTTAGATTCCAAAGCGATACAAGATCCATCATCCAATACAGCGGCAGAATCATAGTTACATGCAGTTGAAGTTGTACAACCACAAGCTCCTGGAAGTCCAGTACCATCCGAACCGTCACTTCCACCTAAAAGAGTACCAGAATAAATGATGTTACCATCGAAATCAGCAATACTATACGTTGCTGTACCCCATCCGTCACCGAAAGAATCGTTCATTACAAATTCATAACAATCGTCAGCAACACAACCAGTTACAACTTCAGGTGCACCACCTGAAAGAACAACATTACCAAGTGCGTCCGTAAGAGCCCAAGAAATCTCAGAATCATAGGCGTCGCCACCAACAGTAATTGTAACGCAGTTTTCTAAACAACAAGAACCATCATCGATAGTTGCAGTTGAATCATAGTTACAAGCAGCTGAATCCGCACAACCAGCACAAGACAAGAACTCGCAAGTACCATCGTCAGAACCTGCAGTTGAATCATAGTTACAAGCAGCTGAATCCGTACAACCGTCAGAAGCAACACAACCTGAATCAACAGGATAGTGAAGTCCTAGACCAGAACCATCAACATCAAGACCATTAGCAGTATTACAGTCTCCAACAGTTACGATAGGCTGAGTACCATCAGCAGCATCAAACACCTGAATGTTCAAGTTGTACACCAAGTCCGTACCAGTAGCAATAGCAACCTGTGCAATCAATACACGGTTAGAAGCACCAATTCCGAAACCATTGTCATTACATCCAGCTAAGTTTGGAGTAAACCAAGCGCCGTCAGCCATTGACAAGTTAGGAACAAAACCAGGTGCTAAAAATGCATCTGGAATAACAGAAGGAGAAGGAAGAGAAGAAATTACAGTAGTCGATTGACCACAAGCAATTGTGTTACCCTGATAATCATTTGTCCCGTACCATCCAATTGTTACGAAAGAATCGAAACATAGAGTAGGAACGAACATACAGAATCCTATAGCCAAAGCATCTCCGGTAGTAGAACCTGCTCCATCGTTATATAGGGTACCATCATCTCCACCAATTACCAAGGCGTCATCACCTGCTGCATAAACAGAAGATAAAAAGTCATTTGCATCTTGCAAATCGGCGTAAATACGGTAGGTAGTTATACCAGCTCCGGCGCCATCCACAGAAAAAACTTCGTGTGATACAGAAGTTACCTGTGCAGTTAATGAGCCACCAAGCGTGGCACATACGATCAAAAACGTTAAGAGTTTTCTCATAATGATTAGGATATATAGTTAAACACTAGCTATTTAAATAAAAGTAGGACCGACCGAAACCGGCCCTACTCTTTTGGTTAAACTTTACAATATTAACAAGGCAATCCAAACTGTCCTAAGAACAGTAGAAGGTCTTGTGTGTTTGTGATACTGTCGTTGTTCAAGTCGGTAGGACAAGGGCTACCAAGAATGAACGTACATGTACCATCGTCAATAGTTGCTGATGAATCATATTCTGCAGCATCTACGTAAGTACAACCAGAACATGAAGCATACTCACAAAGAGTACAATCACTCAAAGGTGGTACTGGATTATAAGTACAAGCTGTTGGCTCTTGACATGCAAAACATGACGCTGCACCTACAGAGAAGTACTGGTTAGTAACTGGGGCGCCTCCTGAAGAAGTTCCAACTACACCAAGAATCAACCATGAAATCTCAGAATCGAATAAACCGCCTCCAACGTTGATGAAGTAACATCCGTCAGCAAGACACAATTCATCTGCACTTGCAGACCCAGCATCAAGAGTTCCAGAAGTAACAGACAGACCAGAAGTTGCATCGAATACTTCATAAATAGCACCGTTCCATCCGTCACCGAATGAATCAGTCAACTGAATAGTAACACAGTTATCGAAACAACAAGAAGCGTCGTCGATAGTTGCAGTACTGTCAAAGTTACAAGCCCCTGAAGATGTACAACCTGCACAAGTCAAGTACTCACAAGATCCATCTTCAGTATCAGCAAGAGAATCAAAGTTACAAGCTCCCATGTCGATACATCCGCAGATAGCACCACCAAGAGTGAATGTGTAAACTCCAGCTCCACCTGCTGCAACTGCATTTCCTAGATCATCAAACAAGTTGAAAGAGATCTCCGAATCCCATGATCCACCACCAACAGTCAAAGTATAACATCCTCCGTCACAAATACAGAAGTAGTCATCTCCAAGCTCGTTACCGGCGAAGTTGTCAGTATCAGAACCTTCCTGAGCTGAATCGATATCTCCAGAAGCAACAACAACACCTAGACCATCAGCGATAGAGTAAGTAGCACCGTTCCATCCGTCACCAAATGCATCAGTCATATCCATGTTGAAACCAAATCCTGGTCCAGGTACACAAGCTGCACATAGGCAAGAGAAGTAATCACAAGAACCATCATCAGCGTTTGCAGATGAATCATAGTTACAAGCAGCAGCACCCATACAACCAGGAACAACAACCTCACACTCGTGAGAGATATTGTAAGCTGCAGCAGTACCACTAACATATATGTAGTAAGTCTCACCTACCACAGATACAAAGTTAATCCATACGTCATCAGCTTGGAAGAATCCACAGTCTGCACCAGCTTGATTGTCATCAATCTCAGTTGCGATACAAGCGAATACACCAGAACAAGTAGCATCAGAAGAAGTATAAATATCCATCTGAGTATCAGCTGGAGAATACTGACCAGTACCACCGTCACAAGTACGGATTGTGTGAAGGTCACCTGTTCCAATGAATGAATACCAAGCACCAATTCCAGGAGAAGGATTACATCCAGCTACAAGGTTTGGAGCATCAGCAGCAGTAGCACAAGCCAATGAACCTGCCAAATCAAGCGTACCACAAGGTAGTGCAGTTGAGTTCAAGCAATCATCGTTTGTCAATGGAGAACCAATACAATCATAGACACAAGATCCATCATCGATATTTGCAAGAGGATCTGTGTTTGTAGCGAATGGATCAGTACAACCTAAGATACCGCAATCCGTTTGGAATGTGAAATCTCCACAGTTGATCGGATCAGTCGTGTAAACGAAGAAGTAGTAATCAGTGTTGGCAGTCAACGTAAAGAACGCAGACAAGTCACCAGCACAAGTACCAGTTACAAGAGGACAACAAGCAATTTCAGCTATGTTTCCACATCCTAGGTTACCAAGATCTTCGAAAACACTCATACCTACAGTTGAACCAGAAACGTTATTCAAAGTAAAGTTGAATGTATCACAGATTCCAGAGTTCACTACGAACCAAGTACCATACGGAGTTGCGAACGCCGGAGTACAAAGATCAGGAGCATCACCGTTAACACAACAAAGGTTACCTGGGAATTCAACTCCAAAAGGTTGGAAGATAGCATCAACACAATCATCGTTGATAGCGCCAGCTCCAGAACAATCAACACATGCAACATCCAAAAGGAAGTCACCAGTTGCTCCACCAAATCCGTGAACCAATACGTAGTAATCTACACCTGGAGTTGTATTGAATACAAACTCAGACAAGAAACCAGTACAGTTAGGAGAATCATCGTTACCACCTAAACAAAGAAGGTTTGAACAATCAGGAGCTGCTTCGTATATAGACAGACGTGTGTCAAATCCAGAAACAGTGTTACATGTAGACAAGAAAACTTGGTCACCTGTACCATCAAACACATACCATACACCTGCGCCATCAACTGCGGTTCCACAGTTAGTTCCAGTCAACAACTCGTTGTCTTGAGAATTGATAGAAGTTCCAGCAACCTGGATACCACAAGTAATTAGAGAAGCGTTAGCACAGTCATTGTTGTCCGGAGGACAAATACAAGAACCGTCATCAACGGATGCATAAGGGTTGTAGTTCAAACAAATTGCATCAGTACAACCATCAATAGCACAAACTGCAGCTCCCAATGGGAATCCAGAAGGGCCGAATGGAGCACCACCAGCGAAAATTACGTTACCCAATTGATCCTCAAGAGAGAAACCAATCTCAGCATCGAAAGTACCACCTCCAACAGAAAGTGAGTAACATCCGTCAGCCAAACAAAGAAAATCTGTTTGAGCAG
>JBLHIB010000070.1:0-18300 GCA_047615865.1 Gammaproteobacteria bacterium | reverse complement strand
GGAATTGTATTGCAATCCGCTGAAGTGTCAGAAGGAACGCCAAGCAACAATGGCGGTTCTGAATCATCGACTGTTATAGTCTGAACCATTGTCGCTTGGTTTCCACAATCATCGGTGGCTGTCCAGAACCGGTAGATATTCGGGCAACCACCAGGATCAGTTGTCTCTTCATAACCGATTGTAACTTCGGCGCTGCAGGCATCTGTAGCCGTAACTGCAGGAAGATCCAAAGTCTGACCACATGCTATTGTTTCATCTACTACTTGTTGATCGAAAACAGGCGCAGAATTATCCACGAATGAGATCGTTTGCATCAGTGTAGCTCCATTTCCACAAGCGTCCAAGGCAGTCCAGATGCGGACTACTTCATATTCAGCCGCACAATTTCCGGCAACCACAACCTCTTCCATAGAGATAGTCACCTCAGTGCAATCATCTGTTGCAACTACATCAGCAACGGCCGGAACACCCCCACCACACTGCAATTCCAGATTTTCAAGCACCGTTTCGAATACAGGGGCGCTATTGTCAACGAAAGTCACTTCTTGAGTGAAGACACTGGTGTTTCCACAAGCGTCCGTAGCTGTCCATGTGCGGATGAGTAATTCGCTACATCCGCTGTTGGCGCTTACTTCTTCGTACGAAAGCTCGAACGAACTGCACGCATCTTCAACAAGCGGCTCTTCAATTGGAAGTGCATCGCCGCAATTCAATATGAGCTCTGCATCAAGTCCATTAATGCTAGGCGCGACATTGTCGTTGACAAGCAAGGTTTGAACGAGTATAGCAGTGTTGCCACAAGCATCAGTCGCTGTCCAAGTTCGCTCAATAGAGTACTCACATGAGGCTCCAACGAAGGAGTCATCGTAGGTAAGAATCACGCCATGATAGCAATCATCTATCACTTCAACTAATCCATCGCTATCGACTTCATTACAGTCAATTGCAATTTGAAACTCTCCAATTATTGAAGGGCCTTCGTTGTCACTAAATGCAATCGCCTGACTTTCAAAGACTGCATTTCCACAAGCATCAGTCGCCGACCATGACCTGATCAATACTTGTCCGCATGGGATAATCTCCCATTCTTCGAAAAGCACCACCTCGACCGAGGAATCGCAGTTGTCAGATACAGTCACGTTGGCTGTTGGAATCTCGTCCCCACAGTTCAGCTCTAGACTTGTTGGTACACCCGATAAAACAGGAGCTTCGTTGTCGATAATGCTCACTATTTGCGTAAGCAAGGAAACATTGCCACAATCATCTGTTGCCGTCCATGTTCTCTCCCATTGGGCGCATGCTCCTTCGGTTGCAGCATATTCCATAATATAGGTCAAGTTCACGTTTCCACAGGCGTCCTCTACCGTTGGCTCATCCATAGGAATAGCTCCATCGCAAGCGATATCTACATCCAAGGGAATGTTTGTAAAAACTGGCGCTTCGTCGTCTGAGATAGTCACAACCTGTGAATAAACCGCTGAATTGTTGCAGGCATCGGTCGCAACCCAGGTCCTAGTCAATGTCACTGAACAGCCTTCGCCTTCTTGGGTTTCGCTGTATTGAACGGCAACTAGCAAACCACAGTCGTCAACAAAAACAACTTCGGTAATTGCCTCAAAACAGTCCAGATTAAGATCTACGATAGGCGCTGTTGGGTGAGGAGCTTGGTTGTCGGCCACAGTTATGTTCTGAACAGCTGAAGTCATGTTTCCGCAATCATCCATAGCCGTATAAGTGCGTTCAATAACAAGCGGACAAGCATCGCTAAGCACTTGGTCTACAAAGCCTACTTCGACGTTTAGATCACAATTATCAGCGGCCTCAGGAGTGTTCAGACTTCCGAACTCACTGCAATCGATGTTCAGGTCGTTCAAAGGCGTTGTAAAAACTGGCGCCTCGATATCAATAACCGTGATATATTGGGTTGCTGTAGAAGTCGCTCCGCATGCGCTTTGTGCTGTATAGATACGTTCTATGATTGGGAAGCATGTTCCAGAAAACTCTGTTTGTTGCACTGAAAGAGTCGCAAAACCACCTTCGCAGCCTGCTGGTAATTCCTCAATTGGTGGAGGAACTTCCCCACAGTTAACTGCAATATCTTCAAGCACCGGTAAGGTCGGTCCGTCTTCGTTTACTCCATATGCGGTGATCGTTTCCGAAGAGGAATTGCCACACTGATCGTTCATATTCACCTGAATTGTATAGGTCGTAAAACAATCCCACGGCATCGAACAAGAAAGGAATCCATTGTCTTGGGCACCATCCACGAAATTCTCGTTGATCGAGGAAAGCGCTGCGTTCATTGCTGAAGCATCGCCAGCTTGACATCCGCCGATTAAAGAATTGGCCAACAAGAGCAGTTCGCTCACTGAATACCCTTCGAAGTCACCTGACTGCAGGATGAGATTTGCCAAAGGCATATCACTTTCTCCGAAATCGGCAAAAGTTTGATCCATGGCTACACTTATTGTAGCGGCGACCAGCTGACCAGCGAGTACATTTGAATAACTAGACCCTGGATCAATTAAGTCTCCCGCAGGAAGCAAAGCTGGAGTTGTTCCAGACGGCAAGAAATCAATGACATGTTGCGGAGAGCTCAGGTGCAGTGTATTGTCGCAGCCTATTGTTAATCCGTCAGGAAAAGCCTCGTCGAAATGATTAAGGAGATACATGCCTGGGTTGTTGCCACTTGGTGTTGTACCCCAGCCTCCCATAGTTTGCGTTCTAAGCTGACCTGTCGAGCACTCACCATTTGCGCTAAGCGCGGAGTCCAAAACAAGCACAACAATGCTCGGATCTGGATCACAGTTATCGCTTACTTCAAGAAGCAGTTCGAAATTTCCTGAACATCCGGCAAAAACCGAAGGTATAAAAGCGACAACAGGAGCCTCATCATCAACAACCACAATAGATTGCTCGCACTCAACAGTATCACCATTTTCGTGCGTTGCTAACCAGTGACGGATAATTTCCAATGGGCAGTCGGCGCTGATAACTTCATCCCAGAAATCCAAGGAAAACGCATCAAGGCAGTACACTGTAGGCTCACCAGTTACTGATGGTTCGTAGCCATTATTGCAATCAACTTCGACATCGACAGCGCAGGCCATTACTGGTAAATTGACGCAATCTCCTTCCAAGTTAATGTCTCCATTTTGCTCCAAGTAAACGCCATTAACTGTTCCTGTGTAGTAGAACCAGCAAGACATTCCGGGCATTTCATTTTGGTCATTGGCGGATACACCAACTTGCAAACCGTAGAAATGATTGATGGGTTTGTGGGTGAGGTTCAAGAGCGAACCATCGTATCCACCTGTACCAACGAGTACGTTTTCTTTATCGGCATCCATGATGAAGTAGTCCCAGTCGAGGTAGTTATTCCCTACTAAGCCCGCATCGCCCTTCCAGCCGCGGCCTAGGTCTGACCATTCGTCCCAATGCATTCTATCGGTATACCATACATCCAAGAACCATCCTTGAGTTGGGTCTTGCATGTCCACGGTCTCACCGTACATGTGAGCAGTACCATCGGCGAAGACGTCAAAATGTCCTCCGTTTTCGTTGAATTTGAATTCCAAGAAACCGCCATCTGGCAAGTTGGGGATCCACAATACCCTTGCATTGACGCCAAAACCGTCGATGAAACAATCTTCCTCTTCACAAAGAGTTGAACTGATTTCTGGTCCGTCAATAAGGTGTCCAGCTTCATAATTTTGCTGCACTTCATTTGCGCTAAGCGCGCGTCCATACATACCTACCAAGTACATCTTTCCTAACCAAGGACGGTCGGCATCAACCTCGTTCACAAGCGCTAGAGGATAATCCTCATTCCAATTGCTGGTTGTCCCTGGCCGGAAATCGGTGCCAATCAAGTCACCGTTGACGTAGATCGATTCAGCCCCATCGGGAGCCATGGTATAGACAATGTGTTGTAAAGTCGTAAGCACAGAACCAGCTAACATTTGGGGAGTTCCGTTTTCGCCTACTTGGTCGGTACGCACACGAGCGGCGTATTCCGACTGCTCTTGTCCGAGCGTGCAATTGCGATTTGAAGCGCCGTAGGATACAGTAGCAATTCGAGCAGGACCATCTTGATTTAAGTTGGCAGGATCAATCCATGCTTCCATTGTGATAGCACCAGAATTCTGTACTGCATTGGTCACCTTTTCGGCGGCTGCAAACGATTTAATCAGGGTTGGAGCGTCAATATTTAGACCGCCACCGGGAATCCAATTGACGTTATTGGTATCGTGAATTTTTAGGGTTAGAGGAGTTCCATTGCCAGAGACATCATTGATATAGGCACCTTGGCCTTCGCCGAAATTGTATAAAACCAGAAGATCATCCTCTATCCGCTCCTGTCCAAAAACAGTGGCGCACAAGAACACAAATACGAATGATAAAGCTGCAGGTGAAAAAGTTAGGTTTCGGTTCAGCATAGCTCTGGTGTTACGGTTAGGCGTTCCATGCAGAGTATTCTAGAATAAGTTTTCTTTACCGAGGTTGATGAGTAGCCGGGGGTTAATCCGGTTAAGGTTATTGTTCGTATACGTGGGAAAATGGAGTTGGTTGTGTAAATCGGGTTGTTTTCGACGAGAAGGCTTTTTCTGTCGTCGAGTAATGTATTACTGACGATGTCCAGTGAGGAGCAATGACTAGGAAGAGCTGTTTTGGGAGGAAACAGGTTTCGACGACGAAACTCAACTATACTGCTATACCCGAACTCCGACAGAGTTTCTTTGCTCAGCCAACCCTGTTCAGCCAGCCTAGTAAACTTCTCTCATACAGCCTGGTCATCGAGCAAATCGGTTCGACTGCAATTGAACAAAAGATGAACAAGTTAAACCGCGTCGTCGAGATGCTGTTCTCCTACATACTTAACCCGGCCTCTGGCGCATCATACTCACTAGCTATTCCGAAGCATCTTCAACGAAAACCACCCTAGCAACAGAATCACAACAATCATAACAGCCCAAAGCCACATCTTATTCTGAAACAACGGCTCTTTTACCTCGATAGGCACCTTCTCAATCATTTGTTCCACGCCAATTGACAGAAGCTTTATATCGTTAGGGATTCTATCGCCAAACTGTATGATGTCGTAGTGGGATCTAAGCGCCATCTTATTTCCGTAGGTAAGAAAGTAGGTCGCTGGTTCGTTGAATCGCGCTGTCAGTTCGTGCACATAGCCCGACAATCCAACGTCTTCAAGCGTCAACGGCTGGTTATCCTGATTGTGGATGATTATCTTCAGTTTGCTGAGTATTGTGCTCTCAAACTTGAATACATTCTCCACTAGGGAATTGAGGATTCCAGATTGCAACGTATGATATGAATATTTCCAACCCACTTCCGTTTGCACACTATCCACACAATACTTGATTTCCACAGGTCGATAATAATCGAAGGAATCCGACATATTCAATGCTAAACGACTTACTGGTGCTGGAATCTTTAGCTCCACCTCTATTTCAGTCTGCTTAAGCTCTTTGTTCTCCTTCACGATCATAGACTTAACATCGAAATCCTGAAAACATCCAGGTGTTTCATCGTGCATCGCAATTCTTGCAAATGTCAGTTTAGGTTCAACATCGCTTGTTACCATCAACCTGAAGAATCGGTACTTCGAATCGGGAAAAGAGAGCTTGGCAAACTGGAAATTGGCCATTTCATTGTGGATGGAGAGAATCCGGCAGTCATCAACTACAGTGTACCATTCATCTTGGTTTTGGCTGCCTTCAAGTCTAACGGACCAGTCAAAATTTTGTTGAGCGAAATTCAATTCGATTTCGTTGATGGTTTCGGTCCCAGGCAATTCAAAAGTAAAGAAGTATCCTAGGTTTGATTTAGACGTGTTGAGCGTATTGAAGGACACCTCTTTTCGGGAGATTTTTTCCCTCGCTACATGGATTATATAAGGAGACTCAATTGTATCATTATTTGGCGTGAGCCCAAAAATCCTAATGTCAGATAGATCCTGTTCTATTTTTCCAAAAACTTCAAGCGGCAATGTCAGACGATGCCACTGATCGGATATCTCCCCTAATTCCCTTTTGCAGTCGTATTGCTCCATTTGGCCGTAGGCCTGAAAACATTGACAAAAAAGGAATACAGCAAATAATTTAACTACGAGTCTCATCAGAAATGGAGTTTTTAAACTTGTTGTAAAGGAAAGAAATGATCAGAAGTAGAATACCTAACGACACAAATACTACCGTTTTTGAAATGGTATCGAGATGGGAAATATCGTAAAAGAACAGTTTGATAAGTGTAACACCAAATAAAGCCATAGCTCCTATCCTCAGATGCATTTTCTTCTTCCAAATGCCCAGGGTTATGACCAATAAAGAGTAGACACCCCATAGAATGCTCAGGCCAAGCTTATATGAATCGGCAGTATCGGCAAAATCCATCCAGTGTAGCAACTCACTGCTGACAAACCATAGGATTGACACATGTAAGACCAAGTCAAAGACCAACCTCAGAGCTCGACTTTTAAACTCTCGGAGCAGGTATTGGTAGCTAGAGAAGAGAGTCAGCGCAAGGAACAGCAGGGAAATATACCTGATTGCGATGTTGAAGGTCCCTCTATGGAATATATTGGCGTTCAATTGTTGCAAATAGCTCTCGCGCAATTCGCTGATCTCATACAAACCTAGAGACAACCACCAAAAAATGGCCAAGGTACTCAAGACCAGATTGACGAATCCCAACGCTGAATTTTTCAGTTTGGCCATATTGACAAATGCGAGAATCGAGGTGAATAGCAAGGTATAATTGGCGAGCCATACATTCCTATAACTCAACAAATCGTAGTCTTGGAACCTATCTCCTTCCCACTGCCCCTCTTCACTTATGGAAATTCCCGAATCGATGTATAGCTGTCCCAAATAATTGAAAATCTCTATCCGGCATGCATAGTATAGAGCAAACAATAGAATTGCCCCAAGCGAATATGAAATCACTTTGGACATGCTGCCCTTAGGATTGAAGGGAGATGGATATTTTTCAAGTTGGCTCAAATAATAGATGAAGCCAAAAGCCGCAATGAACAGCAGTGAATTGAGAAAATTGATGTTGAGGATAGGCGTGATCCATGTTTCCGGACTGCCTTGATAGTAATGACCGTATTCATTTGCCCAATCCTGATTGATGCTCATGAAGGCTAAAAGCATCAAAACATACGACAGCTTTTCATAAACAACCACTCCCTTACTCCTACCAATCCAAAACAGTAAAGCCGCTTCAGCGGACCAAAGTAAGGTCACCCAATTGCCGTCAAGCTGAACAGGTATGGCCATGGTGATGAAGACCAATACCAGACCAGAAACAAGGTAGAACAGTTTGGTATCGCCCATCTTCCTTTTATAGATGACAACACTAATCACGAAATGGACAGTAGCATTTCCCACTGTGAAGAGTCCAAGCAACTCCCGCCCTACTTCATGGTAGCTTAAGATAGACACGCCGAGCCAATAAAAGATGAAGGAATTTGCCAGCAACATAAGAATATCCGTCACTACTATCTTGTCCTTTCTAATCAGTTTATAAGCAAGGAAAGTTGCGTAGAACAAGCCGAAATAGACAGTGACAAAGGTCAATGCAAGGTAAAAATGGTCGTCTATTTGGTAATCGCCGATAAAATACCATGAAAAGAATACGAGCCAAGTGAGCACAAAAGACGCAAAGTAAAGCGGCCTCCAGTATTTAGAAAATGCGATGGCTAGAATGCCAACATTGATAATGGCCACATAAGTGAGCAAAAAAGCCACGTTTCCTGAACCTTCGCTCAGCAATAGTGGAACGGCATAAGCCCCGACCATGCCGATATGGGCAATCAATTGTCGGTTGTACTTGATCGCCGCAATGACCGTAAAAATGGTCAACACCACCATGAGCGCGAAGGCCATGAGTTGGGGAATCAATTCATAAAAACTGTAGGCCGAATAGGTGATAAAATACATGATTGCGATAGCCCCACTAACAAGCACCGCGCTATAGCCTTCGTAGTTCTTCTTGAGTTTGGCACCGACTCCAAGTAGTCCAATCCCCAAGAGGTAGCCTAAAACTATTCGTGTGAGCGGACTCACCAAATCGTGTTCAATCGAGTATTTGGCGCCTATTGCTACCCCAATTACTGTGATTACGATTCCTATCTTGTTCAGTAGATTCTCGCCAATGAACTTCTCTAGGTCCAATCTGCTCTTAGGAGCTGAGTTTACTCGCTTTGGACGGAGAAGTGGAGATTCTATCTTGGGTTGCTCAACTAGAGTTTCTATTGGAATGACTTCAGCATTAACTTCATCCCTGTCAAGCACGAGCTCAACACCTTCCGAGTCGATATTTTTCAGTTTGTCTATCTCCAGCCTCAAATCATTGATCTCTCTAGAAAAGTCTTCTTGTTTCTCAGCAAGCCACTCTATTCTCTCAACCAATTGACTTATTCTATATCCTCTGTCCTTCATTGTTTCAAAATTTCACCCAGTGATCTAATGTGTCACAATAGTCCAAATTCAAATATGCCTTCTTTTTGCAGTCTAAGACCTCACTTAAGACGGGATAAATGTCGCTTTTTTAACAAACGAACAAACAACAATAGATGTAAAAAATCTTAAACGGATCTAAATGATGGGTTGAAAATGAGACTCAAAAACGAAGACTTTGCGTTGCAAATATTGGAGTTTTCTTTTTCGATCATCTCTTATATTTTAGGCCTTTCAGGAAAATGATCAAGGATGTCCAAAGAGCAACATGGGTTCTAGCAAAGTTTCAATTTCTACGAAATCTAAGAGATACACCTTACCGGCGCTGAATAACATAAACAACCTTATGGTCCTGTTCCACAAAAGCTAGATAGAATAATTGAACAAATGATCGATGATGGATTACTCCAACGTTTTAAGATAGAGTTTTCGGCAAGCCTCAGACAAGATACATTGCAAAGCATAAGGCAGACTAAACTTAGATATTGGCGGCCGAAAGGATACTATAGATAAAGTAATTGATAGTTTTTCAGATTGGTCGGCCTCCGCAATAAGTGACTTTTCGCACAAGGACATGCCTTGGAAAGCACCTGAATACGGATAAATCATTGATTATGAATTGGCTTCACACCGAGAAGTTCCTTTTTCCATGAGGACTTACGATGACCATTCTGAACAGCCATGACATTCGATTAATTGGAGGAGTTTGATGAAAATCTGAAAAAACTCTTAAGGAAGTATCGCTGTCGGAATGACAATCTAGACACGCTAGAGTGCTGAAGGTTGAGCCCAAAGATCAGCCTGTTTTTAGTTTTAGAATCGAGGAGTTGGGTCTTGATATTTTCATAAAAAAAAGTGAGAAATATCGCCTTCAAAAGCTTGAAAGGGACAGGCTCCAACACTTTACTCAGACTCGTTTATGACCATATTGAAAGAGAAAAGAAGATTACATTCATTAAGATCTGCAACAAGAGATTTAGAGAATCCGAGGACCGAGAAACAATATAGATGAACTTCAGACGACCTCTAATGCCCTTTTCGGACAAAAGGATTTTTGTAATCCAATATTTCAGCAATCTTCTAATCGCATCCCAAACAACTAAATGACAAAGCCTTAAGACTAAAGTATACTGCAATAAGCTGATTGTTCTCAACGTTATTTTAACCCTGAGCTCCTTTAAGTCAATTCAGTATTTCGCGATAATTTCAACCTCAAGGGCACCTATAGAATTCGCGCTTATATCTTCATCAGTGAACTTCTTATTCCACGTTCTGGTAAAATTCGTGTCAATTTCAAACTAGTTCAAATCAAGTATATGTTGGATCTGAGAAATGTTCAATTTTCGATTTCTAAGCTCTTCATTATCCGTTAGTAGACCAATGTTTTGTTTAACCTTTTCCTCTAACTCTGAATTGATTGCTGACAGTTTGTTTTATTGGTTCTTAAGAAATTGATTCCATAACCAAAAACCTATAAGAGCCGTCACTATTAGAGCGATTCATACGGCATAAATTTATTAAAAACCAAGAGGACGGCGATTGCAATTACAACTGCCAGAGTCTCGCATATTTTAGTTTTCTAATAAATTTCAATTGACATCAACCTAGCTAATTGATTTAATGGAACATCAAATTTTACGTGCAGCAATTCTAGCCGGTAATTCAATTCTAAATTCTGTTCCAACACCAAACTTAGAAGTTAATTCAACTGTTCCTCCAATAATAGCTAAAGATTG
This sequence comes from Gammaproteobacteria bacterium, assembly GCA_047615865.1. Classification (GTDB taxonomy): domain Bacteria; phylum Bacteroidota; class Bacteroidia; order Flavobacteriales_D; family Sanyastnellaceae; genus JADFAK01. The sequence goes on along the minus strand of JBLHIB010000070.1, from coordinate 8,081 downwards.
ACTCACCATGAACAGACCAAACCCTTCGCCATCAGCAGACTCTTTGTCTGCCTTATAGCTATACTCCATTAATTTTGGAAGGTGTTCCTCTTCTATTCCTATCCCATTATCTTTTACGATTAAAACGGCACCGCTGTCGTCAGATAAAAATGAGATCTCAATAAAATTTTCGTCCTTCTTGACATCTCTGTACTTTGCTGCATTCCCAACCAAATTGGACAAAACCGAACGAAATTCAACTTTGTTAGAAACAAACTCACCAGCCTGCTTGATATTGACTCTAGTTTCAATTTTATTCAAAATTAAAAGGGATTCAATAGAGATGATAAATTGAGTTACCAATTCACTTACATCAATAGGCTCAATACTTTCTGGGGCCGAAAGATGTTTCAGCATGTCCTTAATATACTTGTGCACCCTATCACTTCCCTGTCCTATTACTTTCAGGTAATTGGATAACGTTGAGAGGTCACTTTCTGACTTTGACAATTCAATCAGCCCGCTGATTCCAGTAACAGGGCTCTGAATATCGTGGACAATTTTATGCAGGGTATTATTTAGTCTTTCATTAAGGAAAAGCGATTTATTATAACTTCTTTCAAGCTCAATTTCCGCTGTTTTTCGTTTTGTGATATCAATATGAGTGAGCAAGGTAAATTCCGGATTCGTTGAAACTCTTGAAGCTCTCAAGATAAACCACTTATTCTCCGTCGGCGAGTGGCAAGGGTATTCCAATTCGAAAATATCTTGCTCCTTTTTTATGACTTGCTCAATGCCTAACTTAGCTTCAGTTGCCATCTTTTTCTCGTCTCCAATAACTTGCTCGCATACCTTCAGATAATTGATTTTTATTCCGGTAGAAGAATCGCTACCCTTGTTATCCGAGGAAAATCTTGCCCAAGCGCTATTTGTGAACACAATGTCTCCGGCACTATCAATTATTATTGTCGATTCTGGGATTGAATCAAATAGCTCAAATTTATCAGCCATGACATTGCCAAATTATGGAAAGACTCGTTAGAATGATCTACATTGATATGCAAAACAAACAAAGCTAAAATAATTCTGACATATACTAACTTACGAGGCAAAAATTCACTAAAAAGAATGATCTGAATACAAACATCAACTAGTCTCAACTTCATAATAGTCCCGGTTTCATTGCTTTCAAAGCTCTCAAAAACCTAAGAACCAAGCAAAAAAAGTCCGCCATCAGATGTCAGGATTTTTAAAGGGAAATTTCATTTCGGTTACATTTGAAATGCGCTAACAGCTTTAACGAATTGGGCCTTAATCTACTCCACAGCTCTTTTCCTTGACAGAGATAATGCACAGATCGGAAACAGACTTTGACCCAATGGCTTCTTTTGGAACAACCAGTTAAGCTGTATCCATCAATGTGTTCAATGGATGCTTGAGTCATAGGTATCCTAGCATTTGATGCATTTCGGAAATCAATTTCGCTTCACGTATTCCTTTAGCCAATAGTCCCTGTCAATCTTTTTAAGAACACTCTAAAATGTCTCCTGTGCGCTCAGTCCTATTTGTTAAGAGCTGCCTTATACTTTTATCATTTTATAGAGATGCTTCTTATCCTCGCCAACAATCACTTGGTATATTCCACGCGACAATTCATCAAATTCCAACACCATTTGGTTGGCTTCTATTTCACCCTCAAGCACACATTGACCAATATAATTGCAAACTCTGTATGATAAACCAACCAAAGAATCAGGTGATTTTAAAACAACTTGTCCACTCGTTGGATTTGGGTAGCAGCTGATGACGTCTCCAAAGCTCTCTCTGCTATTGGATAGATTCACAATCGCACTTTCAAATGCTCCAATATCAGCAATGCCCGTTCGCGCTGCGCCTTCATAATCTATAGATGCACTCAAATCAGGGTGCCCAGCATCGATTGCAGGAGAGGACGACATAGGTATAAGATTGTACTCCGGATTTTCCGGAGCAGTAAATTGTGGATCACCCGTTAAGGAATTAAGATCAAAGCCACGGGACAATGACCAAGACTCTAAAGTCTGATTTGAGCCCCAATCAGCGTTGTTCAAGAGCTCTATCATATTGTGGTCAACACTCTGATAATCGCCATCTAGCAGGTCTAGGTCGAAACCATTTCCATCGTCCATCGAGATAACATTACTCACCACTATATGTTCGCTTCCTTCTCCTCCCACCTCAATGGCGCTAGCGAAAACCGTGCAATTTCGCAAAAGAATGGAATTGTTCCTTACGGTTACATTCGTCATTGCCAGATCATCTGCCTCTCGAATTCTGTTGGGAGCAACAATGGCTCTTAAATCAGAGGCATTTTCATTGATGATAAGGTTGTTTTCAATCACCGCACCTGGGCAGGCCGTTATGCCTATACCAACGTTGTACATGTTCAACAACAGATTTCCTCTTATCACCAAACCCGAAACTCCTTCAGGACTGCCATATCCTCCGGGGTCAACCCCGATGCCCCAAGCGTTGCCAGTAACAGCTCCGGGATCTTCATGGATGTAATTTCCTTCAATCAGCAGATTGTCATGCATGCCATGAACGACCATGGATACTCCATCGGCAAACCCATTCACTATAGCCGATCGATAAAGCTCATTGTTTCGAACAACGACATCATCCCCGCTGCTGATATATACATTGTGATTGAAAATGGCTGTTGCAAATCCATTGTTTTCAAAATAGCAATCTTCGATAATCAAATAATCCCCTCCTCCAAGAAATCCCTGAACCGAACAATCCAGAATTCTAGAATTCAAGAGCTGCATATATTGATTCTGACCATCTGCTCCGAGATTCGGCGGATTTGAACCCGCGCAATGAATACCAATTTCAAACCCGGATATTTCGAGATTATCCATTGTAATGTAGTCAGCGTCATTGTATGCAAATACGGCCCATTGCCCTGTTCCACCGCCTCTCAAATCCAAATTCCGAACAATGTATCCTTCATCATGATCGGCATCTCCTCCATCGGCAAAATTGAAAAGGTTGAATCCTGCTCTGGATTCGGTCAGTATTGGTTTGGCAGTGCCACCCCAAGTCGGGTCATAGCTATCAAAAACAATGGGATTGGCTGCAGAAGAATTGTAGCTATAAACATTGCTCATTGAGGCATCAATCCAAGCACCGCCTTTGGCAAATAGAATTTGATCACTAGCCTGCAATGAACTGAATATCGAAACTACATTGGCCATGCTCTTCCAAGGTGCATCCATAGAGGTGCCGCTGTTGGAATCGCTTCCCGCTATGCAATTAGGGTCTGCACCCACGGCATTATCGCAAACATAGTATGTCGTTGCCAATCCATTATTAGATAATACTAAGGCAAATAACATGATCGACAATATTGATTTACATAGTCTCATTTAGCGCGTTTTTGGTTATTAATAGACGAATGCAAGAGGTGTAAGGTTGCATTCGAAGTCTGCGATATATGGTGCAAAAACAAGATGTTCCTCCTACCTACAAGGGTCAGTAATGGTTCTTTGCTCGAGCAGAAAAGAGATCATTTACTTTGTATTTATATCGGCGTCAAAACATTCCTATGGTATGGCTCGGTCATCGAGCAAAGCGGTATGAGTAAGTTGTGGGCTATGAATTCAGCCAAACCGCGTCGTCGAGATACTGTTTCTCCTACCACCAAACCATCCCCCATTAATACCCAGCTTATAAAAAGCAAAAAAGCTCGACATCAGATGTCAAGCTTTCTTAACAAAATTTCGTTCCAATTACATTTCAAATGCGCCAACAGCTTTTTCGCATCCTGCCCAGTTAGTATCTACATTAGAGTCATCAGAAAGCATGTCTTCCGGAGTTAAAAGATTCGGATATCCCCTCCAGCCTTCGACTGGACCATAGAAATTACCTGCTTTCGCTTGCTCATCCATTGAGCAACGAACGATTCCTGCTGCCCCATCTTCTGGTGATTGAGCTTGCTGCATGAACTCGCCGTTTATGTCCATTCCACCATTCGAACTTGTAGTAACTTGAAGGTTCGTCGCAGCCAATCCTGGGTGAGCGAGCAATGGAATGACATTGGTGATATTGGCTTCTTCCAACTTCTTCTTTAGGCCATATGTGAATGTTGCGTTGGCCAATTTTGTCTGGTGGTAACGCTCCCATCGTGGACCTTGAAAACCTAGGTTCTCTTCCTCCGTGCCATCGCCGCCCATGTTGCCGCCTTTGGCCTCATAGTAATCTGCGATTAACGGTCCTCCCAATCGAGCCATTGAAGAATGGTTGACGATTCGTGCTTGCTCACTTTTTCTCAAAAGTGGGAACAATTCTTTGGTGATCAAGAAATGTGAAATCACATTCGTCTGCATCTGTACATCATATCCGTCAGTCGTCGCCTGATCTTTCAATGCCATTACTCCTGCATTGTTGACCAATACATCAAGAACATCATAAGAAGACTTGATCGTCTCCACAGCGCTACGCACACTATCAAAGCTCTGTAAATCACAATCTATTGCTTGAAAACTTCCTTCTGGAACAGCAGCTTGCAATTGTTTTAGTCCATTTTCCGAACGCTCACTCTTACGGTTCAAAAGGATGACTTTGGCTCCTTTCTTGGCCATTTCACGTGCACATACAAATCCCGTCCCACTTGTAGTGCCTGTAATAGCAGCCACTTTTCCGGTCATGTCTCTTCCGTGGTTCTTAACTACGTCGTGCAGGTGTCGAGTTTCTATCTGATTTGTCATAAGTTATTCGTTTGATATATTTTGGTCCAAATGTCTTGCTAAATACCAATCCGCATAGACACAGACCGCATGATGAATAACACAAAATGCTGAATACTTAATTCATATTACGAAACTGAACTGGAGTTTGCCCCGTTTTGGACTTGAACAGACGTGTAAAGTAATGCGGGTAGTTAAAGCCTAAGTCATAAGCGATCTCGCTCACCGACTGATCCGTGCCAAGCAGCATATTCTTAGCGCGCTCCACAACAAAACCATTGATCTGATCCTTTGGTGCTTTTCCTGTTTCCTTCTTGATGAGGTCACTGAAATAATGCTTCGAAAGGTTGGCTGTAGCAGCAAATTGCTCAATTGTCGGCACGCCAAACTCCAGTGCTCGTTCCTTCTTGTAATAATCCTTCAATTCCCTTTCGAACACTGCAACGACGTCCTTGCTCTGACCAGTTCGTGTATTGAATTGGCGCTCATAAAAACGCAAAGAGTAGTTGAGAAGCAGCTCCAAATTAGAAACAATTACACGCTGACTAAGATTATCGATCCTTTGCTCGTATTCATTTTTAATGTTTTCAAGGCAGTCGGTCACTGTTTTTTCCTCTTCCTCAGACATATGAAGGGCCTCATACACATCGTAGTTGAAAAAGGAGAAGTCATCAATAATCTCGCTCAAATGAGTGTTGCGAACAAGGTCGGGATGAAAATAAAGCATCCAACCATTGATGTCGCCTCTCTCAATCTCCCTGGTCGTGGTATAGACCTGGCCAGGCGCTGAGAATACCATAACCCCTTCGCCAAAGTCAAACGAATTGCGGCCGTAGTCGACTCCGCAGTTCTTGTCTTTTATAGAGATCATGTACAGATTGCAGACCGACTTTGAACCAATAGCTTCTTTTGGAACAACCAGTTCAGTTGTATCCATCAATGTAATCAATGGATGCTTGGGTTTTGCATACCCCAGCATCTGATGCATTTCGGTAATCGATTTTACTTCACGGATGTCTGCTTTCATATCACTTAATTGATGACTACAAACATCTGAAAGTGAATGGACATGGAGCCACACAAAATGCGGATAGAACTACATTCTTCATGCGGCACTATATTGATCGCTAACGGCCGAACTTAATAAAGCGTTTTATTGCAGCTTAGATCGAATTGCATGCTATTGCTTTATTGTTGAAGCCCCACCATCTATATGAATTATTTGACCTGTCACCCAAGATGATTTAGGTGTTAACAAGAAAGCAGCGGCTTCCGCTATATCTCTGGCCTCCCCTATTTTATTCAAAGGATTCTTTTCAGCCTGCAAGTTCTCTTTCTCTTCAGTGTTCAAGAATCTACTTGCCAATTTGGTGTTCGTAAGAGATGGTGCCACTGCATTTACTCGTATGCTTGGCGCCAATTCAGCGGACAAGGATCTAGTCAATCCCTCAATAGCGCCCTTCGACATGGCAACTTGAGAATGAAAGCTAAAACCAGATTGAACAGCTATTGTAGAAAAAAGAACGATTGACGCATCTTCGCTTTTTTTGATCTTAGGCAAGAGGTGCTTGATGATTTTTGTAGCCCCTAAAACTTGAAGTTTGAAGTCTTCGATGAATTCTTCTTCTTTAAAACGGTGAAAGGGCTTCAAATTTATACTCCCTGGGCAGTAAGCCAGACCATGAATCTCATCAGGTATACTATCCAGATCTAATATATCAGTCGTCACATCCAACTTAATGAATTTTACATTTTGCCTATCATGACTTTCATTGCTGTTGTAGGTGGCGATGATGTTCTCTCCCTGCCCCTCTAAAACGTTCACTAGTTCCTTGCCTATGCCAGAAGAACCACCAATTATTACATAATTTCTCATTTCCTTTTCGTTTAGTCGCACATTTGGTTTAAACCATACTTCAATCAAATTCAATGCAGAGAAAGCGCAAGCACTTACCTCTCTGTTATCAACAATAATTAAGTATCAACGCAATTCTATTTTGTCAATCAGCAGTTCGAATGTCTCATTCTTTTTGTTTCCAATAAGAAATGTAATGTCTTCAAAAGACTCCTCCGAAAAGTTTGGTAGATCAAGCCTTCTTCCTCGGAAAGAAGGATACATGTCTTTGAGCGGAATCTCTATCTCTTGCCATTCTCCTGATGTGGAAAAAGGCATTATGTACGAGAAGTAATCGCCCGTATTTGATTTAATCCTAAACTGATAATTTTTGCCATCACCGCGAAGTTGAATGTTAATCGTGGTGTTATCCTTGACCATTTTTCTCTTAAAAGCATACCGAACGGAAGAGAATCCCCCATTGTTCTCCAATGATATATCACCTTCAAAAACACCATGACCATCTGCGTTTAATCCAAAGTTCCCCGAAGACCTCCCTCCCATAACCCCATCATCAACAATTCTCCATTTTTGAATATCTGACTCTTTATTGAAATCAAATACTACTTGAGGAGTCATTAAAGCAAATAAAGTCATCGCGTATAAAATGTTTTGTAGCATAACAAAATATTGGAGAATTGAAGCCAAGTCGATAGGCACATATTTAGTTTAAGGACTGCGCCTGCGTCATATCATATTTATCACCACAAGATAATAGATTGACCTCATTCGGAATAGCTATTTCTCATCCCTTAGAGTTAAACTTTCTGAATCCGTTCCTAGCCCAATGAATGCTGCAAAAACCTGTTAAACAAACCGCCAATACGACATATTCCGATGATCCTCGAACGGAATAGAAACAAAACATCAATAAACGAGAAAAGCCTGCAATGATGCAGGCTTTTCTCGTTTATAAAACTTACCAATATGTCTTTCTTCTTATCTATCACCTTCTTCGAACACAAACTTCATGTTTCAAAAGCTTATGCTCTTCGATTTATACAGAGAGTAGCACTCAAGTGACATCGCCGCTTAAAAGGCACTTTAGAAAGCTATACGCGATAAACGCAAATTCTTATTTGGCGACGCTAAAGCTTATAGCCAACTCAATATCATCTGAGATAATGTAATCCAAAGGAACACCTTCTGAGCCTTCAGCATTGTATACCATGTTCCAATCCGAACGGTCGATTTCAAAAGTTTCAGACTTCACGCTAACGTTGTTCTCGGTTACATCAACATTGGCATTGAAAGTAACGTTGTTAGAAATCCCCATGATCGTTAGACTTCCTGAAATTTCAGAGTTGTAATCTCCTGTTACCGCATTCAGACTTGTGAGTTCAAACGACGACGTTGGATGCTCAGGTACATTGAAAAAATCGGCCGACATCAGGTGACCTGAAAGGTCTGTAGTTTCTTCTTCTGTCATATTCTCGACAGTAAGTGTGCTCATATCAATTAGAACGCTAGCATTTGCT
>JBLHIB010000069.1:0-18327 GCA_047615865.1 Gammaproteobacteria bacterium | reverse complement strand
GCAAATACTGCACAGCATAAATCAATGTACGGCCCGAGTTGATTACATCATCCACTAGAAACACTGTTTTGTTCTTAATGGCCGACAAGTCACCATCAAAGCGAACTTCATTTGCCGAAGGCTTATCTTTTTGAATACCTATAGCACATTGATTGATCTTCACATTGCTGATTTCACCTAGCACCCGCGTTAATCGATTGGCAAATTCAACTCCATTCTTCTCAATTCCAACTACAAAAATTTCCTTTTCAGAAAAAACTAGTTCATGGATCTGGTGAGCAATACGTTGGATCTTTTGATCGATCTGTCGGTCTGTAAGAATTATTGTTTTATCCGCCATTCGGCAAATGTAATAAAGTGTGAGATGAGAAAGGCAGACTCGTATATATTTCACACTTAAGTCTTCGGCTGCCTATTTGTCTGCAAACCCAACAATAACAAGCCATTCCGTCATTCAATCGTGCTTCTCTACGTCAAAATTACCGACTTCAATCATCACTTGGGGCTTGGTCTCTAAATTGACCTAGACGGTCGTAATAGAAATCGAAATAAAAAACACTCCCTATGGATTTAAAAAAGTTTACCATCAAATCCCAAGAGGCCATCCAGCACGCTCAGCAGCTTGCCTCAGAATTGGGACATCAAAGCATTGACAATGCCCATCTATTGAAGGGAATCTTTGCCGTCGATGAGAACGTTGCGCCATTCTTACTTAAGAAGCTCAATGTCAATCTACCTATACTACAACAAACACTAGACAAAATACTCGAGTCCTACCCAAAAGTGACTGGAGGATCACAACATCTGAGTCGTGATGCATCCACTACCATGCAAAAAGCGCAGGGTATGCTCAAGGACTTTCAAGATGAATACGTTTCAATTGAACACCTTCTTTTGGGAATGTTGTCTGCATCAGATAGCACGGCTTCCTTACTAAAGGATCACGGTGTTACAGCGAAATCACTTAAAAGTGCCATTCTAGAGCTCCGACAAGGTGAACGCGTGACATCGGCGTCTCAGGAAGAGACATACAATACACTTTCAAAATACGCTCGAAATCTAAATGAACTCGCCAGAGAAGGCAAGCTGGATCCTGTCATTGGTCGCGATGATGAGATACGTCGGGTCATGCATATCCTCTCGCGTCGAACAAAGAACAATCCGCTGATTATAGGCGAACCAGGCGTTGGTAAAACAGCGATTGCCGAAGGAATAGCTCATAGAATTGTAAGTGGTGATGTTCCAGATAACTTGGCCGATAAGACCATCTATTCTTTGGACATGGGTGCTCTTATTGCTGGAGCCAAGTACAAAGGTGAGTTTGAAGAACGACTCAAAGGCGTCGTGAAAGAAGTCCAGAAATCGGATGGTACAATCATCCTCTTCATTGACGAAATCCACACACTTGTGGGCGCAGGAGGCGGAGAAGGTGCAATGGATGCGGCCAATATATTGAAGCCTGCATTGGCTCGAGGTGAGCTGCGGGCTGTAGGTGCAACGACGTTGAACGAGTACCAAAAATACTTCGAAAAAGACAAAGCCCTGGAACGAAGATTCCAAAAAGTAATGGTCGACGAACCAAGTACCGAGGATGCGATATCAATTCTGAGGGGACTAAAGGAACGCTACGAGAACTACCACAAAGTGCAAATCAAGGATGCGGCGATCATTGCTGCCGTAGAACTTTCGCAGCGGTATATTACAGACCGGCATTTGCCTGACAAGGCCATTGATTTAATAGATGAAGCAGCCGCAAAACTGCGTTTAGAGATCAATAGCAAGCCAGAAGAACTGGACGAAGTTGAACGCAAAATAATGCAACTGGAAATCGAACGCGAGGCTATCAAGCGTGAGAATGATAAGACCAAGCTCGGAAAGTTGAAAGAGGATATAGCCAACTTGAAAGAAGACCGAGATTCGCTGGCCGCCAAATGGCAAGCCGAGAAAGATGTCGTCGAGAAGATTCAGCAAGCGAAAAAAGACATCGAGGATTTCAAGTTAGAAGCCGAACAAGCCGAACGAAATGGCGACTTTGGCAAGGTGGCAGAGATACGCTACGGCAGATTGAAGGAGCAGGAAGAATTGATCGTGAAGAACCGGGAGATACTCGCCGAATTGCAGGTTAACTCGCAAATGATCAAGGAAGAAGTGGACGCCGAGGAGATTGCGAGCATAGTTGCCCAATGGACTGGGATTCCGGTGAGTCGCATGATCGAAAGTGAACGCGAAAAACTACTGAGACTCGAAGATGAACTTGGACAGCGTGTTGTGGGTCAAAAAGAAGCCATCGAAGCGGTAAGTGATGCGGTGAGAAGAAGTCGCTCAGGTCTGGCCGATGAGAAAAAACCCATTGGATCATTCATATTCCTTGGAACTACTGGTGTCGGAAAGACCGAGCTTGCAAAAGCATTGAGTGAATTCTTGTTCAACGATGAGAACTCGATGACCCGAATCGACATGAGTGAGTACCAAGAAAGGCATTCTGTAAGCCGACTTGTAGGCTCGCCTCCCGGATATGTCGGGTACGAAGAAGGTGGTCAGTTGACGGAGGCTGTGCGGAGAAAACCATATTCAGTAGTACTACTCGATGAGATTGAAAAAGCGCATCCAGATGTCTTCAATATTTTGTTGCAAGTACTAGATGATGGTCGACTAACCGACAACAAAGGACGTGTGGTGAATTTTAAGAATACAATCATCATTATGACCAGTAACATCGGTAGTCATATCATTCAAGAGCGATTTGATCAAGCGGAGAATGGAGACGAAAACATCAATTGGGATTTCACTCGCGACGAGGTTTTCGAAGAGTTGAAGAAATCTGTGAGACCTGAATTCCTCAATCGTGTAGACGAAACGATCATGTTTACTCCACTCACGAAGGATCAGATCACCGAAATCGTCAAGTTGCAAATGCAGCGTTTGAATGTTCGAATTCAGGACACAGGCATACACCTTGTATGCACCGAAGAAGCACTCGAGCACTTATCAGACAAAGGCTATGATCCACAATTTGGAGCTCGTCCTGTGAAACGAGCAATTCAGCGAGATGTGTTGAACGGGTTGTCTAAAGCTATATTGTCAGGCACCATTGATCAGTCGGCAGATGTCGTTGTAGATGCTTTTGACGGTGAGATTGTTTTTAGAAAGAAAATCGAAGAAGAAAAATTCATCGAACTAATCAACTAATAAACAGACACTTAAACAGGTATATGTAAATATTTTAGAAATATTGAAACTTTTATTTACGACTTTCAGTATTACTTAGTGTAGGGTGAAGTTAAGAGCATCCTCACACCAAAACAGCAATAAAAAAATATAAGATATTTTTCTCATAAGCATCTTATAGCAATTAAGGTTAATACTAAAGGTTAAGCAAAACGCCCCGCGCACACGGGGCGTTTTTTTTGTGCTTTTTTTGGAACAATGCCCTTCATTTCCTGACGATTAATACGTGAATCAACCACCTTGTTTCGGCTGACTAACTTATCTTTGCGGCTCATTAAAAAATCCCCTAGATGGAATTGAGCGCATTGTCCGCTGTATCTCCTATTGACGGCCGTTATCGTCGACACACCAAAGAACTTGGAAACTTCTTTTCTGAAGCAGCCTTGATACGCTACCGTGTGATAGTCGAAATCGAATATTACATCGCATTGTGCGAACTACCTCTTCCTCAATTGAAGGGAGTTGACGTTTCTATTTTTGAAACGCTCCGGTCAATTTACAAGGAATTTACTGAAGCCGATGCGCAAGCCGTAAAGGATATTGAGCGCACTACCAATCACGACGTGAAAGCTGTTGAGTACTTTATCAAAGGAAAGATGGACACGATGAAAATTGGTGAACAGAAAGAGTTTGTTCACTTTGGCTTGACCTCACAAGACATCAATAACACGGCGATTCCAATGTCTATTATGGACGCCTTGAACGAAGTATTACTTCCTACATTAAACGGCGTTGTTGATCAGCTTAAAGCTTACGCTATTGAATGGAAGGATATTCCCATGTTGGCTCGAACTCATGGTCAGCCCGCCAGCCCTACCCGCTTGGGTAAGGAGATTGCTGTATTCGTTGAGCGTATTGAGAACCAGCTTGTATTGTTGCAGCAAGTTCCTCATGCTGCCAAATTTGGCGGTGCGACGGGAAATTTCAATGCTCACCATGTCGCCTATCCGGGAATCGACTGGATTGCATTTGCCAACGGCTTCGTAAAAGAAAAACTGGGACTTCAACGCTCTCAAACAACTACCCAAATTGAGCACTATGACCACATGGCTGCTTTGTTTGACGGATTGAAACGAATCAATACGATTCTAATCGACCTCGATCGAGATATCTGGACTTATGTGTCGATGGATTATTTCAAGCAGAAGATTAAAGCCGGCGAAGTTGGATCATCAGCGATGCCTCACAAAGTGAATCCTATTGACTTTGAAAACAGCGAAGGAAACTTGGGCATTGCCAATGCGATGTATGAACACCTTTCTGGCAAACTACCAATCAGTCGCTTGCAGCGTGATCTGACCGATTCTACGGTTCTGAGAAATGTAGGCGTTCCAATGGGACATCAGATGATAGGATTGAAGTCTTTACAAAACGGATTGAGTAAGTTGCTCTTGAATAAAGAAAAGTTCAACGCCGATCTTGAAGCCAACTGGGCTGTCGTGGCCGAGGCTATTCAGACTATCTTGCGTCGTGAGAACTACCCTTCTCCATATGAAGCGCTTCGAGATCTTACAAGAACCAACGAAGCGATCACACAGAAATCTATTGCTACATTTATTGATACTTTAGCTGTGAGCGAAGACGTTAAGACCGAATTGAAAGCAATTACACCACAAAACTACACTGGGATTTTCCCCGAACTAGGATGAAGAAATTCTGGGAAATATTCAGCTACACCTCTAAGTACAAGATCAATCTGATTGGCAGTTTAGTCTTCAGTTTGCTCAACGCACTTCTCTCTCTTTTCACGTTCGGTGCATTGATCCCTTTGCTGCGGGTTATTTTCCGAACAGGAAATGCTGAGCCTACGATGCCAACTGAAGACTTGGGTTTTTTTGACTTCTACTACGAACTGTTTTGTTACAAAATGGACATGGTCGTACAATCTGGAGGAGCAACTTCTGCTTTGGCCTGGATATGCGTAGCGACAGTGATTTTGGCCTTGGTGAAGAACTTGGTGTTCTATGTTTCTCTTAGGAATATTGCCGTTATCCGAACTGGTGTAGCGCGTGATTTGCGTCAACGTGTTTACCGTCATATTTTGCGCTTATCTCTTGGATACTTCTCAAGTAAACGGAAAGGAGATATTATTTCCCGAATGACCAACGACCTCATGGAAGTTGAATTCTCGGTGATTGGCACCATTGAAATCATTTTCAAGGCGCCTATTATGATTGTCCTCTATTTAGCAACCCTCTTTTTAATGAGTTGGGAGCTTACTTTGTTTGCCCTAATTTTCCTTCCAGTCAGTGGTTTCTTGATTAGCCGGATTGCCAAGTCGTTGAAGAATGCCGCAAAACGCGGAAAGGAGAAGCTAGGAGATCTTATCGCGGTTATCGAAGAGACTTTGACCGGAATTCGTGTCATCAAAGCGTTCAACGGAGAAAAGGAGTTCAACCAGAAATTTGACGAGCACAACGACAGTTATTTCAACCTCATGAACCGCCTTTACAAGCGAGAATATCTGGCGTCTCCTACAAGTGAATTTGTTTCTTTGGTGGTGATTTGTATTCTATTGTACATCGGAGGAACAATTGTGTTGGGCGAAGATTCAGCGATGGATGGCAGTCTGTTCATCACCTACCTCGTTATTTTTTCTCAGATCATTCCTCCTGCCAAGTCCTTGTCAGACGCCGTTTTCAAAATGAACAAAGGAGCTGCTTCAGTAGATCGATTGAACGACATTCTCTATACTGAGATTGAGGTAGGAAATCATCCTCAAGCCGTTGGCAAATCTTCTTTTGACGACAAAATTGAATTGAAAAATGTAGGCTTCGCCTACGAAGACAAGAAAGTCTTGAGCGGGGTATCTCTCACCATTCGTAAAGGAGAAACTGTAGCCTTGGTTGGACCTTCGGGTGGCGGCAAGTCGACGCTCGCCAACGTCGTTTCGCGTTTTTACAACATCAACGAAGGTGAAATATTGGTGGATGGAATTCCTCTTGAAAAAGTCGACCTGCACGATCTGCGCTCTTTGATGGGAATTGTTACACAGGAATCTTTGTTGTTCAATGATACCATTGGCAACAACATAACGTTGGGCGCCGACGAGAAAGACCAGGATCGCATTACGAACGCCGCTTCGGTTGCCAATGCTATGGAGTTCATCGATAAGTTGGACAATGGCCTTGAATTCAACATAGGAGACGGAGGAAACAAGCTGAGTGGCGGACAAAAGCAACGTTTGAGTATTGCTCGAGCGGTTTACAAGAATCCACCTATTCTAATTTTGGATGAGGCGACTTCAGCATTGGATACACAGTCGGAAAAACTGGTGCAGGAGGCAATCAACAATCTGATGGCCAACAGGACATCTCTGGTCATAGCGCATCGCTTGAGCACCATTCAAAACGCCGACCGCATTGTAGTCATTGATGATGGTAAGATTCTAGAATCTGGAACACATCAAGATTTACTGAATCAGGGAGGTCTTTACAAGAAATTGGTAGAGATGCAGGAGTTTTCTTAAGCTACTGAGGACGATTAAGTCTTACTTTTTTAACTGCATCTGACCCTTCATACTTCACGAATGTGCTGATCCAAATAGCACGCGATAGTCGATACAAAATAGGCAATGCGACAATTAAAGCTACCAGGCCAGTAAGGAAAAAAGTATTGGAGTTTTCGTAAAAGCTGAAGGATATAAGCCCCCACCAATCGAAACACATCAAAGCAACAAACACAGCCACCCATAGCGCAACTGTTAGTCCGTAGCTCACATAGGCTGCTCCGAAATAAAATCCAGGTTCTCGCTTAAATGATTCTCCGCAATGCTCACATTCATCGTGCATTTTCAATCCTGCCTTTCCGTATGGATTGCCATTCTTGAACAGGGGCGCATCTTGACATCTGGGACAAGAAGAATTGAGAATCGTGTAAAGCTTACTTCCTTTTGCTAACATGAGACAAAGATACGACTGCAATTTGTTCAATTACGTGCGAAATATCACAAAAACACTTGCACATAAGCACAAACTCAAGTTAGCCTCGTGAGCATCATTAGACTCGTCTATGTTCTATTACATCCTCATCGTATAATAAATTCATCTTCATTAATTACAGATGACTGCGGCGCAAATACCGTTATCGAATTGAAACGAACTAGTGTCCAGTTGATTAATTTCTAGCTCCTCTTAGGGCACCCTCTGGGATCAAATCTTTCACACATGAATAAAGTCCGAGGGCCAGGATAATCAAACATTCGAATGCGAATCGGCTATCTTTTCTTGAATTTAACATCGCATTGTTTTGGCGGTTGAAATACGATGCAAAATTGGGGACTAGCTTCAATTCAGTTAATAAGACATATGTCGTATTTTGGTAAGGTGATTTACGCAGTTGGTTGAGAAAACACCGTCAAGTGCTACTTCTCAAACACTATTTCAAGCAATGGACAATCAAAAAGAGCACCGGGCGACACGACTTTTTCGTCCCAAGGAATATCTGAGCCATAGCGCTCCTCCACTATTCTACTTACGATAGTACTGCTTAGATCAAAATCCCGAAGTTCTTGCAGTTCGCACAACTCTATGCCGGCAGCGCGCTCGTAAAGTTTCCAAACCAACTCCGAACAATATATCCGTGAATCGTCCCACTCAAAAGTGATATCATAATTCTTTCCCAACCAGGCATCGCCCAAATCTTTCATCTTGTCCGTTTCACTTTTCGATAGTTCACCTTCCCTATCAACCAATCGCTTGACAACAAAATGGTGATCATCTCCATGCGTAATCCATTTTTTCAGCGGAGTCAACTTCACTGGCTGCACAGCTTCAAGCACGAAGGGCTTCCCTTCTTCCAAAAAGACAATTCCGCAATGAGAATATTTAGAATTGGTGGCAACTTGAATGGCAGCGCTTTGACCCGACATCGAAGACTGAAATATAATATCACCATCCATAAATTCTGAAGCAGCTTTACTTTTATTAATCGGTGAGGATTGGATAGCGATCCATGAGGAGAATAAAGTCATGGTGATTACTGTGAGGGCAATTAGGAGTTTGGTGTCCATTTGGCTGTGCTTAGTTTGATATAAAACGGAAAACAGATCAGGTATAGTGTGTTTATTGTTAAGTGGGGCCATGAAGGAAACTGGATCTCGACGACGAAACTCAATAGAAAGGGTCGATTCAACTATACTCCAGTTTCTTTGCTCGATCAACTAGAAATGAAATGGAAAACAGAGAATGAACGAATAAGTCATCGAGCAAAGCGGTCACGTATCCTTTCCATTGGCCACAAAAAGAAAATCGCGCAGTCGAGATGCTGTTTCCTCTAGCGCCCCATCAAAAAAAATGCGAAACAACTTTCGTCATTCCGCATTCTATTTCATTTGGCCGAAGGCCTAATCATTTCTTACTTAGTAATCACAATACGCTCGCTGTATAGCTTGGCATTGTCTTGCTTGAGTACAACAACATATGTTCCTGCATTCAATCCTGCAGTTGAAACGCTCTCCTGAGTGGAGTTGATATTGGCCGTCTTAACAGTTCTTCCATTCAAATCAAGAATCTCGAGCATTCCGCCTTTTACTGACTCAGGTACTGTCACGTTGATAGCTGATCCTTGAGAAATAGGGTTTGGATAAACACTGATTTCACGAGCTGCAACCGCCTTCTCTTCATCAAAGCGATCCATACCTGCTACTGAAAATGCATCAGTCAACTTGCGCACTTGCCTGAGGTCAATTTCTCCCCAAATTGTCGCAACACCAAACTCATTCTCTCCTCTTGCGATAACTAGTAGCTCAGCGATAACACCGTTGTCTTCACGAACGTAGAAAACCGCATTTCCGTCCTTATCATCAACAGTCATTAATACTTCAAAGTCATTTCCAGGACGAGATATTGCATCCTCAAAAAGGGCAACTGCATTTTCCGTAGACTCCGTTCCAATTAGGGTAAGTCCTTCAATATTTGACAAGGCATCCAATAAGGCCTGCTCGTCTGCATCCGCTCCTTCAAGCTCCAATGTCATTTCGAACATCTTGCCAGTCACGTTGACTTTAGTAAAATCTTCCTGTGATTCAAAATCAGAGAAATACTCGGTAATCGCATTGCTTTGGGCAAATGAGACCATCGATACAGCGGCCATCATTAATGTAATTGCTATTTTTTTCATGGTACTACTTTTTATTGTGAATTCGGTTTGTCACCTGGAGCACTTAGCATCCGAGGTAGGGCATTTGTTTTTGGTATTGTGCAAGAAAGACGACAGATTCAAATGCTTGTTACAGGCTTTTTGAATTTTAACATCTCTTTCATATTCGCGCTTGTCGCTGCGCTGCCCTGTTGCTTTACAAACCTAGATTCTCAATAATCTCATCAACACGTTTTTCCGTAGAACGAAGGCGCTCGCTGCACATCTTCAGCAATACGGAGGCGCGTTCAACTTTCTCGGCAAGTACGTCGACCGATATTTCGTCATTTTCCAACTGACCCAAAATCTCTTCCAGTTCCAGCGCTGCCGCCTCGTATGTTATTGGTGCTTTTTTAGCCATTTCTCTTCTGTGCCTTTGTATTCAACGTAAAATTTCTTCTTGTGGATCTTCACTTCCAGTATATCTCCGTCCTCTAATTTCGTGCGCGCTTTGACGAGCTTATTCTCAAATTGAATAATTCCAAATCCACGCTTCAAAGTATTTTCCGGCCGCACACTTTCAATGAGTACTTCCAAATTTACCAATCCTTGCTTCTTGTTCGACAAATAGGTGTGCCAGCTTTGTTTGATACGCAATTTCTTCATCCGAATTTCATGCTCCTCCTCCTGAATGATTGTCCGCACCTGCCCTTTCATCCTCTGGGCCGCGTATTGCAGTTCGTTTTGCTTCGGCCGAATCAAGTTGATCGTAGCACTTTTGACGGTCTGCATGCCATCTTTCAACAACGAATTTTCAGCCTGCAGCAATCGCTGTGTAGCCCTAATAATTCCCTGCGCATTGTATTTCATATCTCCCGATCGCTCCCGTGTATAAGCCAGTGCCTTGTTGATGAGCCTATTGGAATTCACTTCTAGCTTGTGATTTCTTGAGCTTAAAAGCAAATTAAAACGTGCATGGATACGACTATATATTTCTCGGATTCGACCTTCATATGTAGCAGTGCGCTCAACCAGATAGGCGCCTACGGCCGAAGGTGTTTTAAGCATCGTATGTGCTACCAAATCGGCAACGCTTATATCCTGCTCATGACCTATACCAGTTATTACAGGAAGTGGATGCAGGGCAATGGCCTTAGCGATCGCATACGAGTTGAACAAGTCCAAGTCTAGTTTGGAACCTCCCCCGCGGATCAGGACTATGGCATCGGCCTTTATCTTCAAGGCTTCATGGAGTCGGCGAACAATCTGACCTTCTGCTGCAGCTCCCTGCACTAAGGTTGTGAGCAGCTCGATTTCGAAACTGTAACCGTATTGATTGGCATTCAGCTGCTTTTCGAAATCCCCATAGCCGGCCGAATCATGCGCGCCGATGACAATTACTTTCTTCACGACTTCGGGCAGGACATGCTCTTTGTTTTTTCCTATAAGTCCTTCTTTGGTAAGTAGGTCGATGGTCTCTTGCCGCTTTCTCTCCAATTCTCCCAAGGAAAAGGACAAGTCAACTTCATGGATCAGTAGTTTGATACCATATACTCTATGATAGGTAACCTCAGCCACACACAGAATCTCACTTCCTTTTTTCAGAACGTTCTCATATTCTGTACCGAGAGAATGTTTTATTTCTTCTAGGGCGTTCCGCCAAATGGACGCTCCTGCTCTTGCGAGCACTGTTCCATGTTCATTTTCGACTAGTTCGAGATAGGCATGACCTGATGACGGAAAATTCACCGAGGCAATTTCCGTGCGAAGCCAAAATCTCTTGCCACCAATATTCTTGCTCAGAATCTGACCAATGTACTCGTTGACACGAGAAAGGGACACTATTTTATCTTCGGCTATGGCCATGAACTGCAATATTACGAAGAAGCATTTGCGGAAATACCCAGAAAGGTCGAAGTCTTTGTGAACCTTTTCTACATTTGCGCACAGCAAATCAATTCTCATGAAACTATACCCTATTCACACCGGTAATTTCAAGCTCGACGGTGGAGCCATGTTTGGTGTCGTCCCTAAAGCGCTTTGGCAGAAAACCAATCTGCCAAACGAAAAAAACATGTGTGACTGGGCCATGAGGAGTTTGCTCATCGAAGACGGAAACCGACTGATGTTGGTGGATTGCGGAATTGGAAACAAACAAAGCGAGAAGTTCTTTAGCCACTATTACCTGCATGGAGAGCACACGATGGATAGTTCGCTTAAGGCGCTAGGCTATCATCGAGACGACATTACCGATATATTCCTGACGCATTTGCACTTCGACCATTGCGGAGGTGCCATTGAACGGAATGATGATGGTAACTACAGACCGGCATTTGCGAATGCTAAATTCTGGAGCAATGAAAACCACTGGAAATGGGCCACTGAGCCAAATCAACGTGAGAAAGCTTCGTTCTTGTCTGAAAACATCCTGCCAATTCAAGAAAGCGGTCAGCTCGACTGGATAAAGCGGGACTCAGGCACAATGACCAAAGAGGCGTTTCCTAATATCGACATCTTTTTTGCCGATGGACACACGGAAAGTCAAATGATTCCGCATATCAAGTACAAAGGAAAGACACTGGTTTTCATGGCCGATTTATTGCCATCAACTGGACATATACCTTTGCCTTATGTAATGGGTTATGACACTCGCCCGTTACTCACATTGGATGAAAAAGGAAAATTTTTGCAGCGTGCGGCCGACGAGGAATTCGTACTTTTCCTCGAACATGATGCTGTGAACGAATGCTGCACCGTGCAGCATACAGAAAAAGGAGTTCGATTGAAAGATTCATTTAGTTTTAGCTCATGCTTCGGAGAACAATAGTCCTTTTCTTTATCGCCATTGCGGTTTCAGCTTCTTCTCAATCGGGTCCATACGAAAACGAGGAATTCAGTTTTCTTGCAGACTTCAAAGAGGGCATTGTACTCATTCCGATCGACCGTATTGAGGGAGGAATCATGCAGAACAGTCTGGAATCTAGTCAAAAAGAAGAGTCCAATCTTGCCATTTTTAATGCTCTTAGATCTTCGACGATTTCTGATTACTATTTCTTTTACAAGGAGAATATTTCCCAAGTGGAGAATCGGCAATTGAATGGGGTTTTATTGGATGGAAGTTTGCAATCCGTAGCATTGAGTGTAATTGCAGACAAGCCAATTTTCGTCATTACATTTTTGGATCCTGGACATATTCCATTCCCTGAAGTTCGCACTTATAAAAAGACCAAGAAAGGATTGAAGTGTGACATCCGAAATTTGGGGTCTGGTCCTTATGCCAAGCGCGAGTCTGAGGATCACCTTCGACTGATTCGAGTCGAATACAAGAAAACTAGATGGGAAACTGAGGAGTTGGCGAATGCTAAGCTCTCCGAGCTTCTAGAATCAGAGACAAAAGCCTATCGTATACTTCTCGAAAACGAAACTGATTCAGAATATTTCAGATATCGTCCCTCAGTAGATGGCGAAATGTTCAACCGAGATTTTGGTCGATTTCCAGTTATGGAATTGCGGCGAATTGAAGCACATCATTTGATCTACTCTGACACCAAATATTTTTACTTCCACCCTAAAATTGAGGCTCGTATTTATCCGGAGTTATCTACATGGGACACTATGGAGCGCGCTATAGCTGAGATAGAGCGGCAAGTTGACAAACGCTTGGTAAAATATCAGAGTGTGCTGGAAGCAAGAGCGAGAATAGAGGCCAATAAATAGATTTCGTCTATTTTGACTTTAGCAGAATAGCCAAGGCAATTACTTCTTTGATATCATCAATTGGAATGTCTCCATTGGGATCTACTCGAAAGATTTGCATTCGTTTCCTGTGACCACGTTCGAGCCTTGGATCCTCGATGGTAGCTCCATCCGCAATACCTATGAACGGTTCCTGATTTTTCTTATTCTTCCAAAAGTATGCTAGCATCCGCCCATTGTAATAAAAGAACAGCAGTTGGTATTTCCATTCTGGCATGATGTTCTAATCTAGCGAAAGCACTACATCGCACAGGGCAATCATACAGCCTTGAGTAGGCTCTTCTAAATCTAGGTAGAACTGGTCCAGAGCGTGAATAATGCCTAGACTTTAAGTCCTTTTACAATTCTCTTCACCAAGCCAGGACCTTCATAAATGAATCCAGAATATACCTGAACCAATGACGCCCCAGCATCCAACTTCTCTTGGGCGTCCTGAGCACTGTAAATACCCCCTACCCCTATGATTGGGAACTTCCCCTCGCTTTTCTCATGCACATAGCGAATGACTTGCGTCGACCGATCTGCAACTGGCTTCCCGCTCAATCCGCCAGCTCCAATTTCGTCGACTTTCGATTTATCAGTCGTGAGGCTTGATCTATCGATGGTGGTATTTGTAGCAATCAGACCAGCAATTCCAGATTCAATGACGATCTCTACGATATCATCCAATTGCGAACTATTCAAGTCTGGAGCAATTTTCAAAAGTATAGGTCTAGGTGTTTTGTGCGCTTGGTTTTTTCTTTCTAAAGTCCCAAGCAATTCAAGTAATGGTCCTTTTTCCTGGAGTTCGCGTAAGTTTGGAGTATTGGGCGAACTCACATTGACCACGAAATAGTCCACAACATCTACTAGGTCATCGTAGCAGAGGAGATAGTCGTTTAGAGCTTGATCGTTGGAAGTTACCTTGTTCTTTCCGATGTTTCCTCCAATTAATACCTTAGGCGCCGACTTCCGCAATCGCACGGCAGCCGCTTTCGCTCCACCGTTATTGAACCCCATACGATTGATCAAAGCTTGATCGGCAGGGAGGCGAAACAGACGAGGTAAGTCATTTCCTGGCTGAGCTACGGGGGTGACTGTTCCGATTTCAATGAAACCAAATCCGAAATTGGCCAATTCGTTAAAAAGCTTGGCGTCTTTATCAAATCCAGCTGCAAGTCCGACGGGGTTCGGAAACTTCAATCCGAACACCTCGCGCTCCAATTTTGGTGATTTTCGGACATACACCAATCTCGCCAAACCTGCCATTCCGGGAAGGCTAAAGGCTATTTTCAGGCTCTTGAACACAAAATGATGAACCTTCTCTGGATCAAATAGGAAGAAGATAGGTTTGATGACGGATTTGTATAACACGGACAGTGAATTATTTAGCTTCTAAACTGGCGCAAAGATACCGCGCTAATGGCTTTGAATGGCACACGTTGAAAACTTTGTTGATAGCGAAGTGATATTTGTCGGACTGTCCATGCCAATGCCCATTACCTTTGAAAAGGACGAACCATTGCCGCATCCACATTATGTTTGGATTCTTAGTAAAGAAAAAGGTTACCGACAATCAGGTCGCTAACATATTCGTTAATACCACATTAGAAGCTGTTGAAAACGGCTGGCCCATAGTTGCTGACTTCATTCAAGACAGTCCGGAATTCGTGATTACTCCTTGTATTGACCGAGAAGATTACGGGAAATTCCTCATGATAGTTGTAGCCGCCAACTTCAGTTATATCCCAGAACATTTTGAATCAGGACACGACAAAGAAATTCTTCGTCTGTGTATCCAGAAATTTGCCACAGCATTTGATTTAGAGCCCGATCAATTTGCCCGTAAAGTCAAAGACTACCGCGACTTCCTTTCACGTGTCAACATGCCGTCTAAGAATATGCTTTACGCCATGGCCAAGGGTGTTTTTCACAAGTACGACCTGAATGAGTACCAAGATGAGTACTTCGGCAAGATGCGCACTCCGAACCCAATTTTCTTAAAGAACCTCGACGAGGTTATGCGGAATTATCTGTGGGACTGGAAAGCTTTTCAGGACAAGTATAAGTTGAAGGAGACTGCGTCTAATGCGCATTAGAATACATCACTTCTATTCAACCATCCCCTATAAACAAGCGTTTCTCAACTTCCATTGAAGTACTTTTTTCCGTCAATTATCTTGGTGTTTAATCTACTCCCAAAGCTTAACTAGATAATTCATCACATTTCCACTGCTGATACCAACAACAGCGTCGGGTGAAACCTGATTGGATATTTCCTCAATAATAGAAGGATAGCGGCTTGCATCTCCATGCTCTTTGAAGTAAAACGGGACTCTTGATCGGTCAGGGTGACCATCTGTACAGAAATAATCGGCCCCAAAGCAAATGGAGTTGATTCCTCCAAGTTCAATTCCGTGCTTGATATGCTGATAAAGCGCATTGGGGTCCTCATTGTTTACAAATGCCCTCAAGAAATTAACCCCAATGATTCCTCCCCGTTTGATGATTTCTTTTGCAAGTTCATCCGGTAAGTTGCGCACATGATTGAAGACTTTTCTGTAATTGGAATGACTCGCCAGGATAGGCACTTCCAAGCTGTGTTTTGAAAGATAATCCAGCATGTCATGAGCCAAGGCATCGCTTGCATGTGAAAAATCTACCGCGATTTTTTTCCCATTCAAATACTGAAGTAATTTCTTTCCATCTTCCTTTAATCCTACTCCGCTGTTATTTCCTCCACCAAATCTATTTTCTGCGTGGTGCGTCAATCCAATGTATAAGATTCGTGTTACGTTGCTGATGATTTGATCCAATCGTTCAAACCCAATTTCCAGCGGTTCATCCTCTTCACAAAATCCAGAGGCGTTTTCAATCGCTGCAATCATACCCAGTTTGGACTGGGTCGTAATTTGTCTCAACGTTACCAAGTCATGGACTAAAGTGCAATCATTCGAGTATTTGCCAAGAAAGGATGCGAAAATCTCACTCTGTCTCAAAGCCAAGGCTGCACTTCCCTTTTCCGTAGCCGTATAAATAGCCATCACTTGCAGTTTCACATTTCCTTCTTCCAATGCTGGAAATGAACAAGCAATTCCTTCTTGTTTGAAAGGGTCTGGATTGGGCATATCTAGCATATGAGCAAGTAAATCGCAATGGAGATCAATTACTGGGTGGTTCATGGATGTTTTTAGATTTACAGGGATCACTTATAAGCAACAACGGATGTGAAGTTCTCATTTTTCTAATGATCTACAACGTTTCGGCTATTGCACTGGGTCTTACTTAGGATTTTATATTATTTCGAACACATTCTTGTCTTTCAATAAATCACCTTCACTCCTTTTGTACAGGACTTCAGCTGCATTGTTAATTTTTTCAACTGGAATTTCTTTCCATTTACTAAAATCTGATTCGAATTCGGCATCAAATAACAATCTGGATAAATTACTAATCAAGATATAATTGGCATACGGATGAGAATGACTTCTGTCAGAAGAATTGGCACCATTTAAAAATTTGCCTACCAAATCATGAATAGTCTTTTCAGTGCAATAAGAAAGTTCAATAACTTTAGCTCTGTATTCCAAATCAGCAGAACTTAAATTGGGATATTCATTTAAATCAACAAAATGAATGCTCTCATGTTTCAAATAAGATATCTCAAAACTTTCTGAATTTAAATCGTATTGGCATCTATTGCAATACAACGTAGCTGATTCTTTTAATGCCCAACCTCCAATTTGTGCAGCACCAAATGTGCCGTAATTGTCGTACCCGAACAAGTGATAATTCTCGATAAATACAACGGTAGTATTGACTGTGTCTTTGGGCAAAACTACCTGATACTCTTCAAACGATTCCTTATCCCATATTAAAACTTCCTGAAACCCATTTCGGTACATGAATTTTGTTTTAAAACCTTCCCCTTCAATTATCCTCTTAAGCTCAGAGTCATCTTTAATTGTTTTTGACAAACTGTCTTTTGAAAGGATTGTTAATTTATTTGACAATAAATAATCGACAAGATTATTATAAAGGGTAGAGTCAGTTCTATTCTCAGGATTTCCCTTTAAAAGCTGAACCCTCCAATAGTCACGATAGATATTTGAAACATCGTTAACAATTTTGTTTCCAGAAGTATTTTCAATTACCTCCTCATTTGTAATGAAACGAGCAGTCATTTTATTTCTCCACCTCTTATAGGCTCGGTTAATTAGAGGGTTAGAAAAACTCTCAACCTCCTCCATTTTATCAAGAGCATACCTTACCTCTCCATTAGATGCTTTTATTTTTAGCTCTAATAAAGTTTGCTTATCATTCTGAAAATTATATTTACCGCATAAGAATAGAGCGACTAGAACCCCTGCAACGATTAGTATAATATTTCTTCTTTTTTTCTTTTTGCTCATGCCAGATTTTGCTCTTTCATTCATAGCACAAGAGTATGAGGTTTGATCAAGTTAAAATTGTACGAAGCTAACCTTTGATGATTTTTCTGAAATATTTCGGAGTCGTTTCCAAATACTTTTTGAAATTTCTATTGAAATGACTCTGATCGTAAAAGCCTGTATTTAGCGCAATTTTCGTTAAACTCATTTCTGATTGGATCAAATTTACAATCGAATGCTCTAGTCTAATTTTAGTAAGGTAATCTGAAAGTTTCATGCCAGTTACATCCTTGAATTTTCGAACAATATAGTTTGGGTGAAGTCCAAATAACTGACTCATCTCTTGCAAGGAAATAGTGGCTAGAGGGTTGTCATTAATGTATTCCTTCACCTGTTTGATCCAATTCAGATCGCCTTTATTCATTAAACTATCTGAATGTGCCAACATTGTTTCATAACAATAGATATTAAGGAGATCATTCGACAAACCATGCTTCACAGCATAGAGGACTTTATACGATTCTAGGGAGTTATTATGCTTAGACTCTGTCAATGGGAGTTTAAAATCATTGTGATTTACAAAATCCATTTCGTTATCTATTTCAATATTTAGGCAGACGCTATCCTGGTTCAAAAAACTATTCGCATGCTCATAATTAGCAGTTCTGTACAATATATCACCAGCAGTAATTAAGGTCGAAGTATTACTTTCTTCTTGATATATTCCTGAAGCCAACAAACACAAATACGGTTTGGAGTGAGCATGTGTTGAAATTTTAGATTGTGCGGGATGCTTGGTTATTGAGATATTAAAGCTTTCCGTTTTAATCGACTTATCAGTTATTCCAAAATATTTATTTGGTTGAATTTTCATCTATTGCAATTGTGTGGAAAG
>JBLHIB010000068.1:0-18761 GCA_047615865.1 Gammaproteobacteria bacterium | reverse complement strand
TTGTAGTCGATGAGTTCAAGGAAGCTTTTATTATTCCATGCACAACAAAACCTGATTGGGTCAATGTGGATGGCGATAAATCGGTGTTGTGGGAGAAGAACGACAACAAACCGGAAACATGGTATGCGCTGCAATACAAAGAGGGTAAAGATTTAATGGATCGCTACGAGGCACTAAAGCATTTGATTGACAATCCTGGAGCCCAATCCAAGGAAATCGTCGAACTAGCTTTGAATGATCCCTATTGGAGAATGCGGCGTAAAGCACTGGATAATGTGTTGGACATGGATCCTACGATGTCATCTTCACATGCCAAGGTAACCGAGCTTACCAAAGACGAAAAATCACTTGTTCGCGCGGATGCGATTTCAACTTTGAGCTCAGGCCCATTTGCCATGGATCACTTGGAGGTTTATGATCGTGCGCTCAAAGACCAATCGTACGCCGTAATCACTGCAGGACTAATCGGTATTACGCAAGTTGACCGTGAGCGCGGACTCGCAGAAGCCAAGAGACTTGAGGCATCCGGTGATAAAAACTTGATTCTCCCGATCGCACAATTGTACGCTTTTAGCGGCACTTCAGAAGATCACAAATTCTTCAAAAAGCACTTGGGTAGCATGACTGAGGGCGATTTGTATGAGTATGTCGGTTTGTACGGAGATTATCTGATGCACCAAGACGATGCTACAATCAACGATGGTCTTATTGAACTCGAGAAGATTACTCGTCACGGTAAGCCATGGTGGATCAAATTTACTGGTTACCAAGCGATGAGTAGTTTGTTAGCTGTTTACAACCAGCGCATAGCAGATACTCAGCAGGAAGTTACCAATGCTGAAGAAAACAACGGAGCGTTGACGGTACTCGAAAGTCTGCAGCAAGATTTGGATAATGCCCAGGTACAAAAAGACAAGATTGTGAATTTGTATGAAGTAATTCGAAAAAGCGAGAAGGATCCTCGCATCACTAGTGCTTTTGAAGATTAGGACGTGGCTGGAATTTATATTCATATCCCTTTTTGCAGACAGGCTTGTCACTACTGTGACTTCCACTTTTCTACTTCACTCAAAACGAAGGATCAGGTGTTGGCGGCAATGGTTCAAGAACTTCATTTGCAACGCGACTACCTCGACCAAGAACGTGTGGAGACGGTCTATTTTGGTGGTGGAACTCCCAGTCTACTTGAGAAAGATGAAATTCTCCTTCTTTTGGAAGGGGTCTACAAAAATTTCGATGTTTCTCCTAGCGCCGAGGTATCTATGGAGTGCAATCCGGATGATTTAAACCCTGCCAAGCTCGCGGAATTGAAGGAATTGGGCATCAATCGCCTCAGTATTGGAGTGCAGTCTTTTCGTGATGAGGACTTAAAATTAATGAATCGTGCGCACAAGGCAAGTGAGGCAACTCGGAGCGTTCAACAGGCTCAGGAAGCTGGATTTGACAACTTAACCATCGACCTCATTTATGCCATTCCAGATTTGAGCCGGCAAGCATGGATTGACAATGTTGATCATGCGATAAGTCTAGGCGTCCAGCACATCAGCAGTTATTGTTTGACTTTTGAGGATGGTACAGCCTTCGGTAAATGGATTAACGCCGGCACCATGAAGGCAGTCGAAGACGAGCATGCTTCAGAACAGTTTATGTTGTTGGTGGAACGCTTGAAGAAAGCGGGGATTGAGCAATACGAGGTCAGTAACTTTGCTCGCAAGGGCTATGAATCGAAACACAATAGCGCTTATTGGAACAGCACACCGTATTTGGGAATCGGACCATCGGCGCATTCGTTTGACGGCAGCTCTCGCCAGTGGAATCTCGCTCATAACGTAAAATACAGCAAGGCGTTTGCCGAAGGCTTGACTTGGTACGAAAAGGAAATTCTAACTCCAGCAGCCAAGTTCAACGAGTATATGATGACTGGATTGCGCACGGTAAAAGGTGTGGATTTAGGGAGGATTAAGCGTGATTTTGGAGTGGATTTAGCTGGCGCAAATAGTGCAGAACTCCAGCAACTAAAAGACCGCAAAGAGGCAACTTTGGAGGCGGGGCAGCTGAGTTTGACCAAAAAAGGATTGCTTCGAGCAGATGCTATTGCCTCGGATTTCTTTATTATTGAGTCATGATAGCTACAGTGTGTCACAAAATGGAAATCCTACAAGTGGATTTTGCCAAACCCATCGACCTTTCAATTCCTCTAGTTGCCGGTGAAGGAAGACTCTCAGCATGGTATGTTCCGCCAATTTCAATGGAGCCTGTTCGCGGAGATGGATTCGTGGGAAGTGTTGCAGAAGGAGGAGCTGTGAATTTCCGTGATATTCAATTCAATCCGCATGGTCATGGCACGCATACTGAGTGCGTGGGGCATATTTCAAAAGAGTTTTACTCGGTAAACAATGCCGTAAACCGCTACATGTGCATGGCGGAAATCGTGAGTATTGAGCCCTCTCGATCGGAGCGTGACTTGGATTGGGAGAAGTTGGGCGACCTAGTCGTCACTGCTGATCAAATTCGTGAAGTGGTTCAAAACGGCTATCCAGAAGCGCTGGTAATTCGCACTTTGCCCAATGCCATTAACAAGAAAGTTCGCAAATACTCGAATACCAATCCGCCTTACCTGACTGAAGAAGCAGCTCAGTTACTGCATGACGAAGGGGTTCAACACTTGTTAATCGACACGCCTTCAGTTGACCGGGAATCTGACGCTGGATTGTTGAAAGCACATCATGCGTTTTGGGCTTACCCGCATGATACGAAGACAGAACGTACTATTACCGAGCTCATTTATGTGCCTGACAGTGTTATTGATGGGATGTATCTTTTGAATTTGCAGTTTGCCCCTTTTGAAAACGATGCGAGTCCTTCGAGGCCTGTTTTGTTTGAGACGAGGTTGAAGGGGTGATCTTGTTTTTTTGGAGTCCTGTTCATGTTGACCCAGGTCTAGACGACGGAACTCACCGATACTGTGAAATTTAACCTTTAGGAGAGTTTCTTTGCTCGACCGTCTAGTGGGTGAATGACTGATTGTCGAAATGACCTGCGGCCGTCACATGACAACTGGGTCATCGAGCAAAGCGATTGCCGTATCCTCTCAGTTGCAAGAAAAAGGAAAATCGCGCCGTCGAGATGCAACAAGCTAAAGCTCCACCTACAACTCGGTCATCGAGCAAAGTGGTACTCATTAAATTCATTCTTACAAAGAAACTCCATCCGCGTCGTCGAGATGCCGATCGCACAAAGGCAACGAAACAAAGAAAGTAGTCCCTCTTCCAACAACCGTCTTAAACCAAATATCTCCTTCGGCTTGCTCGATGATGTTCTTGACCATGGCTAAGCCCAAGCCGGTACCTGTTGACTTGGTGGTAAAGTTTGGAACGAAGATTTTCTCCTCTTGTTCTTTGGGAATTCCTGTTCCGTTGTCTTCAACTTCCATGAGGGCCATGCCTCGGTAATCTTTGACACGAACACGCACCTGTCCTTCTTGATCCGATGGAATTGCTTGGATAGAATTTTTGATGAGGTTATTGAGTACACGAATCAGTTGATCTTTATCGGCATTTACGCATACCTCATTTGTCGTTTGATCATCAAATTTGACCTTGACACCATCATGGTTCTGAAACAATTCTACAGTGCCTTTGGCAAGGTCGATGAGATTCAATTTTATCCGCTGCGCCTTTGGCATCTTAGCGAAATTCGAAAACTCATTTGCGATGTTCGTAAGCGTGTCAATTTGATCGATAAGGCTCTTTATCGTTTCTTTCAGTTTGACTTCAAAATTGGGTGCTTTATCGTCCCAAGAGCGACCCAGGTGCTGAATTCTCAGCTTCATTGGAGTCAGGGGATTTTTAATTTCATGTGCCACTTGTTTAGCCATTTCTCGCCATGCACTTTCTCTTTCGCTTCTTGCCAGTTTGGCAGCGTTATCCTCCACTTCTTGCAGCATATGGTTGTATTCTTCAACCAGTGCTCCAATTTCATCCTTGCTCTCCCACTCCAAGGGTTCATTGCGCTCTCCCAAACGCACGTTGGACATACGCTGACCAATACGTTGCAATGACTTAGTGATGTAATTTGAAATGAAAAAAGCGAGTAAACTCGCCCCTAAGAAAAGAACGATGTACACGTACGTAAGCTCTAGCAGGAATTCATTGAGTTCATGGGTATTGGCTTCAGATTTGTCATAACGTACATTGGTTATGAAAATCGGCTGTCCTGAAAAGTCATTGAAATACCAATAAGCCAAGATAAAAGTGTGATCATCATTTTCACGAATCACCTCAGCCCTTTCATATCCAGTAGATAATTGCTTGAAAATAGAGTATTCAATATTGGGTTCAGAGGTAGGAGCGTCGAGGGTATCAGACGGGGTTGATGATAACAATAATTCTCCACGCAAGTCGAACAAGCTAATCGTCATATTGTGGACATCGGCGAGTTCACAAATCTTGTCGGTGAAAACCATGGTGATGGAATCTTGAGCAATATAACCACCGCGGCTATTAACGAAATACTCCATGGATTCTTGCACAGCCGTTTCCTTTCGTTTGAATCGGCTTTCGTGGTAAGTGGCATCTTGCGACTTGTAATTTTGGTATGCCGTGACGCCCGTGACCGCGAAGGAGATTATCAGCAGCGCGAGCATGGAGAAATAGATTCTCGATCGTAGGGTTAATTTAAAACGGTTCATTGACATCCTTGGCTACGAATATAGGGATTCAATCTATCAAGAATCAAACCGCATTTGCGCTAGCGAATAAAAAAGAAGACTACAAAAAAACCCCAACTAAGACAGTTGGGGTTTTTAAAATTTTATAGATGTAAATGCTTATCCATTCAAGGCCTCGGCACCACCAACAATCTCCAAGATTTCTCCTGTAATTGCTGCTTGACGGGCTTTGTTATAATGAAGTTTCAGATCTTTTACGATATCCGAAGCATTATCAGTCGCTTTATGCATTGCTGTCATTCGAGCACCATGCTCAGAAGCTCTAGAGTCTAGCAAAGCTTTGTACAATTGAACTTTCAATGATTTAGGAATCATTTCTTGAACAATGGAAGCTTTGTTTGGCTCAAAGATGTACTCCAATGACGAATTACTTTCTTCGGTCTCTTGTGCAACTACAGGCAAGAACGCTTCTGTCTTTAACTCTTGGACAGCTGCATTTTTAAACTTATTGTAAACTACAACGACCTTATCCCACTTCCCATCAGTGTATTGCTTCATGATGGTATTGGCAATGATAGAAACATTGTCAAAAGTCAAATCTTCCCAGATTTCAAAAGGACGTTCACCAAAACCGTCGGTCGTATGCATGTCGGTTTTCATGAACACGTCACTAGCTTTCTTTCCAAGAGACAACACACTCACTTTCGCGTTTGTATCGACTATATCTCGGCGAATGGCCTTCATCACATTGTTGTTGAAACCTCCACAAAGACCACGATTAGAAGTAATTGCTACATAAAGCACATTCTTCACATCACGTTCTTGGCTATACACACCTTCTGAAGCATCTAAGCTACCACTGACATTGGCCAGGATCTCTTGAAGCTTCTCAGCGTATGGACGCATTTGAACAATAGCATCTTGAGCTCGCTTCAACTTTGCCGCAGAAACCATCTTCATAGCAGAAGTAATCTGCATCGTCGAATGAACCGACGATATTCTGACACGTATTTCTTTCAGGTTAGCCATGAGCTTGAACTATTTAGTATTTGGCTGAAAGATCAGCTGCAACTTTTTCCAATACTGTAATGATCTCAGGAGTAAGTTTACCTGTACGTAGGTTATCCAATGTTTGGCGTTGACTTGCCTCCATGAACTCGATGAATTCAGCCTCAAACTCTCTTACTTTGTTCACAGGAACTTTGTTAAGAAGGCCTTTAGTACCGAGGTAAATGATCGCTACTTGATGCTCAACAGACATTGGAGAATTAAGACCCTGCTTCAAGATCTCAACGTTACGCTTACCCTTGTTAATTACAGCCATGGTAGCCTCATCCAAATCAGAACCGAACTTAGAGAATGCCTCTAGCTCACGGTACTGTGCTTGGTCAAGCTTAAGTGTACCAGCCACTTTCTTCATTGACTTAATCTGTGCCGATCCACCTACACGAGATACCGAGATACCTACGTTAATTGCTGGACGTACACCTGAAAGGAACAAGTTAGACTCGAGGAAGATCTGTCCGTCAGTAATAGAAATCACGTTCGTAGGAATATACGCCGAAACGTCACCTGCTTGTGTTTCAATTATCGGAAGAGCAGTCAACGAACCCCCACCTTTTACCATTCCTTTCAATGATTCCGGAAGGTCATTCATCTCGCTAGCAATCTTGTCATCGTTGATGACTTTTGCAGCACGCTCAAGAAGTCTTGAGTGAAGAAAGAATACATCTCCTGGATATGCCTCACGACCCGGAGGACGACGAAGCAAAAGAGACACCTCACGATATGCAACCGCCTGCTTAGACAAATCATCATAGACGATCAATGCAGGACGACCTGTATCACGGAAGAACTCACCAACTGCAGCACCTGCAAATGGAGCGTAAAACTGAAGAGCAGCTGGTTCAGCAGCGTTGGCAGCAACAACTACAGTGTAGTCCATTGCACCATTCTCTTCGAGCATATTAACGATACCAGCTACAGTTGATCCTTTTTGACCAATTGCAACATAGATACAGAAAACAGGCTCTCCGCGATCGAAAAATTCTTTTTGGTTGATGATTGTGTCAATAGCAACAGAAGTTTTTCCTGTTTGACGATCACCAATGATAAGCTCACGCTGTCCACGACCAATAGGAATCATAGCGTCAATAGCTTTGATACCAGTCTGAAGAGGCTCACTTACCGGCTGACGGTAAATAACACCCGGAGCTTTACGCTCAATAGGCATTTCAAAAAGCTCACCAGTAAGAGGACCTTTACCATCGATCGTTTCACCGAGGGTATTAACAACTCTACCAAGCATGCCTTCACCAACTTTGATAGAAGCAATACGACGTGTTCGCTTTACTGAAGCACCCTCTCTAAGATTACCAGAAGGCTCAAGTAATACGGCACCTACGTTATCTTCCTCAAGATTCAGTACGATACCACGTACACCATTATCAAACTCGATAAGCTCTCCCGACTCAACGTTCGAAAGACCATATATACGAGCAATGCCGTCACCTACTTGGAGCACGGTACCTACTTCCTCAAGTTCAGCTTCAGACTTAAAGCCTGCCAACTGCTCTCTAAGGATAGCGGAAACTTCTGCTGGTTTTACTGCAGCCATTGTGTTCTTTTTTACGGCTTACGCCATTAGATTTCTGCCTCGTACGGATTCTCAGTAAACTCTCTTCTGAGAGCTAGGAGATGACTTGAGACTGACGAATCAATCATTTTGTCACCAACCTTGAGGATAAATCCACCGATTAGATCTTTGTTAATTTGTTCATCAA
This sequence comes from Gammaproteobacteria bacterium, assembly GCA_047615865.1. Classification (GTDB taxonomy): domain Bacteria; phylum Bacteroidota; class Bacteroidia; order Flavobacteriales_D; family Sanyastnellaceae; genus JADFAK01. The sequence goes on along the minus strand of JBLHIB010000068.1, from coordinate 11,309 downwards.
GCTCAATTGAACCAGGCTGAATTTGCTGGACAATTTCCCCAATCTTGGCTCGTGACGCATCCGACAACGGAGCCGGAGTTTGAACTGAAGCAGCGAAGATGTTGTTCTTTTCTTTGGCCATTACCACAAAAGCAGTTGCAATTGCTTCCAGCAAAGACTCACGACCCTTTTGGGTAATGATTGTTACAAACTTCATCGACACCTCGCCCATTGATCCACCAAAAATGCTGTTAAGAATACTCAGCTTCTTGTCGGCATGGACAATAGGGCTGCGCAGCAGAACAGACAAATCAGGGTTCTCACTGATTGTGCTCGCTAGCATTTCCATATCATCTTGAGCACCAGCGAGCGCATCGCGCTCTTGGGCCAATTCAAATAGGGATTTTGCGTATCGATATGCTACTTTAGAATGCTTCATGCTCAAGATCAGTTAAGCTTTACATCGTTCAACATACTCTCAACAAGTTGCTGTTGCTGTGATTCATCAGAAAGTTTCTGACGGATTACCTTTTCAGCAATGTCTAAAGACAAAGATGCAACCTGAGTTTTCATGTCAGCAATAGCTGCATTCTTCTCATTTTCGATTGCTTCGCGGGCAGATTCAATCATCTTGTCCGCTTCCTCCTTGGCTTTACCTTTTGCATCGGCAACCATTGAATCACGCATCTCACGTCCTTCTTTCAAGATATGATCACGTTCTATGCGAGCATCTTTCAAGAATTTCTCATTGTCAGACTGCAGATTGGCCATTTCTGACCGTGCCTTTTCAGCCTCACTCAAAGCGTTCTCAATCGACTCCTCGCGATCTTTTAATGCTTGAAGAATCGGCTTCCAAGCCATTTTCTTTAACAAGATCAATACGATCAAGAAAGAAATAGAGGCCCAAAAAACGGTTCCTAAGCTTACAGATAATAAACCTTCCATAGTATCCTATGATTATAGGTGGGTTGGGTTAAATTTATGCTGGTACTAGGGCAACAAGCAAACAAACGATTACTGCAAAAAGTGCAACACCCTCAACAAGAGCGGCAGCTACAATCATATTTGCACGTAGATCACCTGATGCTTCTGGCTGACGCGCCATAGCTTCAAGAGCCGATCCACCTATTCGTCCAACACCGATACCCGCTCCAATTGCGGCTGCACCTGCGCCAATCCCTGCTAGTCCTTGACCCATCACGTCAAGCATTACTGTCAACAATTCCATCTTAATGTAATTTGTTATGGTTTATTACTACTTATTCTAACTAATGGTGTGCTTCCTGGGTTGCATCTCCGAAGTAAAGAGCAGCCAACAGTGTGAATACATACGCCTGAAGGAATGCTACCAACAACTCAATGAAGAACATAAACACCATGAAGATCACAGCTCCAACTCCTACACCAAATCCTGCCCCTACCGCAGCTCCTTGCTCTCCAAAAAGGATGACAAGACTAACGAAAGCCAAAATAATAATGTGACCTGCTGTGATATTCGCTGTTAAACGAACCATCAATACTGCCGGCTTAATAAAGATTGAAGCAAACTCAATTGGCACAAGGATTAACTTGATCGGAAGAGGAACTCCCGGAGGCCATAGTATATGTCCCCAGTAATACTTGTTACCACTAAATGTCGTTATTAAGAATACGATGCCCGCAAGGACCAACGTAACACTCATCGTTCCTGTAATATTGAATCCACCCAAGAATGGAATCAGACCCAACATATTACACATCCAGATGAAGAAAAACACTGTCAATAGAAAAGGCAAATAAAGATCAGCCTTCTTTTTTCCCAATGAAGGAATAGCCACCTCGTCACGAATGAAAATGATCAGTGGTTCAAATAAGTTTTGAATCCCTTTCGGTGCAGCTCCCTCCCGCTTCTTATAACCTTTGGCTACAGTGCGGAAAACTAAAATCATTATGAAGATGATCAGGAACATTCCGAATACCGACTTGGTAATCGAAAAATCCATTGGACCCAACTTGTGCATTTCTTCAAGACTAGTCTTTTCATTCAAGACCATTTCTGTTTGAACTGCTCCAGTTGCATCACCATAATAGATATGCTCGTGAACATTCACATAAGTCAGACCCGTCTTAGGACTAGTATAAGGAACCGTATGTGGTTCATGACCGAAGTTCGACGAAGAAAACACATCCAATCCTTTCTCTGTGAACAGTATTACAGGAAGAGGAATAGATAGATTGCCAATGTGAATTGAGTGCGCATCGGAGATATGATGAATGATCATGTCCCCAGCATTGAATGGCTCGTCTTTCTCTGTATGAGAATCAGACGCCATAATTGTTCCTGTAGATAAAACTACTAGGAATACTACAACCAGCTTGGCGAATTGGCCAAGGCTCTTGGTAAACGATATTGTTCTTTTATTCTTCATTGACTTCTAGTGCCCTTAAAAATCGGTGCAAAAGTAGTCATTAGTTATACAACTCAAGCAACTTAAGTCATATTTTTCAACAGTTATTAAAAGAAGCTTGGGATGAGGGAAATTATTCCTTGATATCGAAAGGTGAAAGCAGCTCTGAAACTGATTATTAATCGCGTACTTCATTAATTATAGTGCTGCATAAAAGAATGGTGTACGAAATGTAAACCACGAATACAGCCATGGCTATTTCGACTCTGTTTTCTTCGTTGAGATAGAGGTAAGCGGCCAAAAAGAACAATGTGGCTAGCATTTTTATAGCAATCGCACCCATAAATGAACTCACAAATCGTGCAGGAGATTTGGCTTGCGCCTTGACTAAGCTCTTGAACAAAAAGTAGGTAAGTCCAAAATAACCCAAAATGATCAAATAGAGTGTCTCGGGAACAACCAGTGCAGTAAATTGCTTCACGGCTATCATTAGTCCGCCTAAAATGGCTGTAAGAATTACTCCTTTGGTGAGAAATTGAGACATATTGATGTGATTTTGGGGTAAAACTACCGAATCAAATCCTTGATTACCTGATAAACTGCGAATACTGTTCCTATAAGGGCTAGACCAACTGTCCAAAGTTTCCCTCCGTCACTAAATTTTTCGTCAAGCTTGATGCCTGAATAGACAGACACGCCGATGATGATCGCCATTTTTGTGGCAACACCGGTGTAGCGCATAACTTCGTTACGCTGTTTTTTCTTCGTGGATTGTTTCTCTTCGGTCATCCGTAGAATTCATGTCCTTGATCTTAGCTCCCATATTGCATGTGCCTTGGAAGGAAGCGCCAGGTTCAATTGACAACTTATCAGTAAAGATCTCTCCATCGAGCTTGGCAGTCGCTCTAAGGGATAACATTTGTTTAACTTGAATTTTTCCTTTTACTCGTCCTTCTACTTCACAATCAGTACATGTAACTGAGCCATCGACATTACCCGTTGGACCAACTACCAAACGGCCTTTGGTTGCAATACTGCCTGTGAATTTTCCATCAATGCGAATATTGCTTTCTGAAGTAATATCACCTTGAATGTTAGTACCCTCAACAATTCGATTGATGACCATTTCAGGGTTGTTATCAAAATTACGTGCCATTGTCTTACCTTTTTTGAACATATTCAACTTGTAGCCAGGTTATTCGTCGTAGCTGTTAGCGAAGAATTGCATGTATCCCTCAACATCTCTACTTTTAAACAGTTCGAGATAATTGTTCTTTGAAATCAAGAATACATCAAATCCTGAGTCGTTCAGTTCTTTTAATTCCTGCTTATTGTTTTTAAAGGCTTTGTAATAGTCTCCACCTTCATTAAACTTCTTGAATGACTTCACCAATACTATTTGCTTGTCTTTTCCAAGTAAGTTCGACGTGGTGCGAAGTGCTGATGATTTAAAAAACTTCGTGTTGAAGTCAGCAATTGTAGCCTTAATTCGGTTTGCATTTCCTCGATCCAACGGATAGACCACTGCGAAGTAGTGCATCTTCGTCTCGTCATATTTAAAAATCGTTTCCAGAATTTCTTCCTCTTTCTTCTCTTCGATGATTTCCTCAATAGGTGCTGAAATCTCTCCATTCAAATAGCTCAAAACCTTCGTGGCAAATTCTGCCTCTTCTGACCCAGGACACGTGCCTATTATGTCTGTAAGGGCTTGAACATAATTATTTTGCTGCCCAGTTATCGCATCCATGTTACCTATACTTTGGGCTTTGAGCATACGATATTTACACAAGAGGTGGTTTTCCGGTTCTGCTGCGATTATCTCACCTGCAGTTTGGATAACCGATATGTACTGGCGGTAATGGTATTCTTGATACAGCTGCTCGTAAACGGCGCGTTCTTCAGCTTCTTTGATTTCCTTGAAGTCCTTGTATTCAGGATTCAATACAAGTTTTTCCCATTCAGAGCCTGGATATTTCTTAGAGATCTCATTCCCCCAGTATGCACTGCTACACGAACTACAGTCTAGATTTCTATACCCATCATCTTCCTTAGCTAAATATGTACGGTACAATTGATAGTAAGCTGTGGGGTGAAAGTCACTTTGGTCGTACTCAGTTACCAAGACCTCCCATTGCTCCAGTGCGTTCGACTCATCGTCCAGACGCTCTTTGTATACAAGTCCTGCTTTGTACCTAGCTTCGGCAATAGAGGCATTGCTTAAGTCCATCTTAACATTGTCACAAGGTAGGTCTGCCATAAGCTCATCTATAGTTGGGACCTCGTCTTCGTTTGAAGGCTGAGTATCATTCTCTACCAACACCTTGTTTCCTTCCACATCCTCTTCGGGATCATCGCCTGAATCAAACGCCTCGGATAGTTTATTGCTTCGTCGCCAATTGTCCTCCAATGGACGATCTCCCCAGTAATCTTTGAAATAACTATATCCACTCGATCGAAGGGTGTTGTTATAAACCCAAAACATACCATCTCCAGATCCTGCGGGCAAACCCTCTTGCTGTTGTTGGCGCAAAAGCTCTTCTTCCAAACGCCTGCGCTCGTCAATCTCATCAGAAATTTGCCTCTGGACTTTCTTAAGTCGAGCTTCTAGTTCGCTTTCAGATAACTCACAAAAACTCTGAAGGCTATCCTGGCGATTGATAATATTCAGATTAGTAACTAGTTCTGTCAAACTCTGTGCAAGATTTTCAATTTCTTCAAATCTTGGATGCAGATCATCAATGTTTTGATAAGTGCTATCATAGTATGCTTGTGCATCTTCATATACACGTTCTTCAAGTTGAATATCTGCTAGACGCAAATAGGTCTTGGCCTTCTGCTTCTTATTGTCCATGTTAGCATCCAATGAAAGCTGCAAGAAATCAAGTGCTTCTTCGCGCTTTCTTTCTTCCAATGACATATCAGCCAGAGCGTAGTAAATCTGATCACGGTACTCTATGTTCTTATCATCCTTGAGCATCTTGAACAGCTTCTCCTTGATTTCTCCTGGATTGCCTCCTTTGCGATTGTATGCCAAAGCCTGATTGATGGTCGCATAAAACTCCATCTCATATTCAGGACGAAGTTTCGTAACTCTCACATAAGCATCGATAGCATCCTGTGACTTGTTGAGTTCTTGGTACAATTGGGCCAATATGAAAGTAGGCCGTGCCTGTTTCTTTTTTCTTTTGATCAATGGAATCGCCTTTTCTAGCTTTTCCACTGCCTCTTTATACTGAGCTTGGCGAATGTAATAATCGGTGTAAACCAAAAGAATTTCAGCCTTTACTTCCTCATCAACATCCTTTTTCATTGAAGACGCCTTGATCAAGTTGTTGTTGGCTTTAATCCATCTCTCTTGCTCAATATAAACGCGGCTCATCCACGAATGTGCAAGAGCCAAAATATTATCATCATCATATTTTCTGACAACAAAACGAAAAATCTCTTCTGCTTTGAAATAGTTGCGCTTATAGAAGTACGACTGTCCAAGTAACATCCAGTTGTTGTCTATCCACTTATTCAACTCTGGGCGCTTCATTTTCTTCCTGCCGCGCTTTGGTGGATTCATATCATGCTTTTCAATAACACGACTAGTTTTTTCAATGATGCGTTCCATCTGAGGATAGATGGCTTGAGCCACTTCCTCATTTCCATAAACAAAGACAGGGAGCACCACATCGTAATCATCTTGATGTTCCTCATTCAAGATATCTTGGGACTCACGCATACTCTCTCCAGCATAGAAATACCCATTATAACGCGCAGTCGTATTGTGAAAGGCTCGATAGGTAAGTCCATCCTTTTCTGTAGAACAAGAAGTCCACATGCAGAGCGCTGTAAATAACAGGGGAAGCAGAAAGCGAGAATGTGCAATTGTTGTTTTCAATAGATATGGTCGTTGGCGCTTAACTAACTTAGTTTTGGCGAAAATATTTCATTTTCAACTATAAACCGCACATAGTCGTGTGATCTTAGTTATAAGAAGGATGGGAAGTTCGGCTTTTTATTTTTTACACCTTCGGTCAAATGCTTCTAATCTTCATACATAAAGTACTCCAAAGGGTCAACAGGAACACCTTCTAGCCATAGCTCAAAATGCAAGTGAGGACCATCACTATGATCACCTGTATTGCCAATAACAGCAATTGATTCACCCGCTTTTACACGTTCTCCAGCTTCATGAAATAGCGCCGAATTATGTTTGTAAACACTTACTAAATTATGTCCGTGTTGCACTTGAATAACATTGCCTCCATCACTCGTATATGTTGCCAAAATAACTGTGCCATCCAATACACTTTTCACCACTTCGTTAGACGGAGCTACTATATCAATTCCAAAATGTCCTATCTCCGCATCGAACAAGCCGCTCAGCGAACCTTGGAGAGGCTTGAATAAATACAAATTTGCCAGAGTAGAGCCTGAACCCCCATCATCATCATCTATCAAATTGTACCGGTCTTCTTTTGTTATCTGAGCTCTCAAAACAGAATCCTCCTCTGACAAGGTGAAGTTGAGATCCTGGTCAGCCATTGCAAGTCTGCTCGAATCGCTGAGCGCATCCGCAGGAACTCCTCCCGATAAGACCACACGTATATTTTCTATGTAGTGGTCTTGGGTTTGGATCACACCGTTCAATGAATCAACCATAAACCGACTATAATTAGCGTTTTCACGATGCTCATAGTCCGTGAAGTCTGGAACCAAATATTGCTTCAAGGGGGTCAATGCAACTACGATGTATATCAATGCACCGCCAAGAATAAATACCGCCAAAGCCATAGCAATCACTCGAGCTGGGGTGAGTTTAAATGTATAACGCACCTCATATGAGTCTTCGTTCAATATCGTAAGTCGATAACGATTGAAGAGGCGTTGCGCTAAATTTCTCTTTTTTTCTTCTGCCACGACACAAATATCGGCCAAAGAACAAGCTGTGCCAATTATTAATGCATAAATGATTTAGTTGAAAAAACACAGATAAAATAATGGTTTGGAAGCTGTTGAATAATTAATTTTCAATTTCATCGAACTTAAGCCAAGGTTTTTGAATTCACTTTCGTGTTTGCAGTTGACAGGTGTATTAACTCTTCGAATGATCTAGAAATAGTTTGTTCAACCAAGTGAAACATCTGTTTTCCTGTTCCGCGAAACAGAATTTCTAAAACAAAACTGTGTCGTTTGGCCATCCAAAATGCCAGATGACGCAGTTTTTCTTTTTAAAGCACCAGAAAGCAATCCTTTAGGAAGACACTCTGCACAATTATAGTTGCTTGTCCAAGAATTGGCCTTGATATAATTGTCCAACACCACTCGGTTTTAACCGTCTCAAATCGTTTCACGGAAGTTTACTCCACAAAAAAAGCCCATTCGCATAACGAATGGGCTTTGAAGCTCCTCAGGTAGGACTTGAACCTACGACCTACGGATTAACAGTCCGCCGCTCTAACCAACTGAGCTACTGAGGAATCTAGTGGTCCGAAATTTTTTGAATTGAAGTCTGCTTTCAAACCTCTCAAAAATCGGAGTGCAATATTACGCTAAACATCAATTCCAAACAATACCTTTGCAAAAAAAATTTTACAGCATGAATTTAATTGAGGTTGGTACAGTCGCATTTGACTCCATTGAAACTCCTTTTGGAAAACGTGATAAAGTTGTGGGAGGCGCAGCAACATACATTTCTCTTGCCGCATCTTTCTTCGTGAAAGAGTCAGGATTGATCTCCGTTATTGGAGATGATTTTCCTAAAGATATGCTCTCCAAAATGGAAGATAAAGGCATTAATCTGCAAGGATTGCAAGTGAAAGAAGGCGAAAAATCCTTTTTCTGGTCTGGAAAGTATCACTTTGACATGAATACACGTGATACTCTAATTACCGACCTTAATGTGTTGGCCGACTTCCAACCAGTTGTTCCTGCTGAATACCAAGGTTGTGAGTTTTTAATGCTCGGTAACTTGGCCCCTGCGGTACAAATGTCCGTTATTAATCAACTCGAGAACAGACCAAAACTTGTGGTTTTGGACACGATGAATTTTTGGATGGACATCGCTTTAGACGAACTTCATGGGGTATTACAAAAAATTGATGTTCTCACTATCAACGATGAAGAAGCACGTCAATTATCTGGTGAACATTCACTTGTAAAGGCAGCTCGCAAGATCTGTGCTATGGGACCAAAAATCTTGATCGTCAAGAAAGGCGAGCACGGCGCATTGTTATTCCATGGTGATCGCGTTTTCTTCGCACCCGCCTTGCCTCTTGAGGAAGTAATTGATCCAACAGGTGCTGGTGACACATTTGCCGGAGGCTTCATCGGATACCTAGCAAGCACAAAGGATATTAGCTTCGACAACATGAAGCGTGCTATTATAGTAGGATCCGCAATGGCTTCGTTTGCTTGTGAAAAATTCGGACCTGAACGTTTGCTCGAACTTACAAAAGCAGAAATAGACGCACGTGTTCGTGAGTTTATCAGTCTCACTGAAGTGGACATTGAATTGGTGGACTAAGCACCAATCTTCCTCCACAACTTCCAATCAATTCTCATGCATATCAGGGATGCCAATTCGGGACATTCCTGCCTGCATATTTTCTCGACCTCGGATGGCTTAATTTCGTCTGTGCGCAAAAGGGTTAGAGGGATTTTCATGCCCGCTAAATCGCGCTCAATATCGGTGTTCTTAATACCAAATGTTCGAATAGTAAGCTCCTCAATTTCTCCGGATCTCTTGCTTTGAAGGATGTATGAAAACGCACCTAAACTCTCTTCGTGATTGACCGGGTTGATGTGCATGGTTTCTACAATACGCTCGTGTATGGTCTCTTTAAAATCCCGCTGCGCTGCACCAATAATTATGGGCATAACAAAGCCTCCGCTTACCGCCAATTCCTCTGTAGAATACCGAGAGTTATTGATGTGAAGTGGGTGCGTGTTTTTAAATAAATTGGAATACGCCACACTTGTACTCAATCCAACTGGACGAACCAAGCTGTGCAATATCAATTCATTTTGTTCAAACCTTTGCAGTTCAAACCGACGTTCGCGTCTGATTTTCTGAGCATTTCTAATCAGTTTTTTCCCCAATCTTTGGTTGGGTCTAGAATCAAAATACTCTGCAAATTCATTTTCGTAGCTAGTCGGCTTATCTATAGTTTCAATAGGCGGAAACAATGATTTCCTCTTCATGGTAAGCACCCGCTCATCATGCTGATTGATCATAACTACACGTGTTTCAACAACAGACGAAAGACCCTTGCTTGTTTCTCGGACATGGTCAATAATAAGAATCGTTCGGAGCGTGTCACCTGAATAAACAGCTTTATCATAAATAACATCTTCTACGCTGAGGTGATATATGCACGACTCCGAATAACATTCAACCAGCATGCACAAAGCCAAGTTGATCAACAGGTGATAAGGCATCAATTGCTTCTCTAATCCCAATTGCCGTGCATAAGGTTTGCTGGTCTCCAAGGGATTCAAAGTAGGTACCAAAGCATGCCACGATGCGGTCCACGAATCATCCACTGTTATCTCCATCGGGCTCGCTATAATCTTCCCTACAAATACTTTCTTATGGTCAAAACCATAGGTGAGTGTGCGACCAGAAACGCCTTCGTTTAGTGCTGATTTTGACACGTAAACTGGTCGATTCAACTCACGCTTCATTCGTTTAACGATAGGCGCCCCAAGAAACTTACCATCCACAATCTGACATCCCCCTTCAAAAGCATCCACGATGTTTTGATATTGATCACGTATCTCCTTCGAGATTCCGAAAATGCGGTTTATAGGGTCAATCTGATCAAAATGCAAAGCAATTTTTCCATCTATTCCCAAATCGCGAGCGGAGCGACAATCTTGTAGTAAACCTTTGTAATCGTTCGTATTCTCATAAGGGGTATCAAATAATTTTATGCCCGCGGCGCGAGCAGCAGACAATACTTTAAATCTAGCCCAATGTAAATTCTGTTGATTGCGCTCTGAGAATAACTCGCTAAATAAGTCAGCATGGCCAAAGATTAAGGCAATATTTCTATCTGAAGCCTTAGCGATTGACTCAGCATTCAGCACACCCTCTGCTGTTTCAATGAGTGGAATAAATTTGAACGTTTTTCTCGGTAGTCCCAGCTCAAGCTCGGCCGAAACAATCAATCTTTCATAGGTTTCTATATCTTCTGCAGTTCTCAGCATGGGTAGAATGAATGCTGTTATTCGCGATGTAAACTTGATCCCTAGATCTTTGACTAGCTCGTCCATTTGGTCAAGTTCATTCAGTCGAATAGCCACATGCTTTCCTTCGAACAAGCGCGTCTGAATATTGAATTGAATCAAAGTCCTAGCTTTCTCTTTTTGTGGCTGCGGACAACCGTCCTCCAAGTCCAAAATCAACCAATCAGGATGGTCTAGACCCCTAATTTTTTGATAGGTCTTTTCAGAAAATGTTCGAAGAAACAGCGCCGATCTGAATTGCATTTCCCCACGCTGCCGACTGCGGATGACCATCTCATTGGGATGGATAAATCCCAAACTAGCAGTAACTTCCAATAGATTTTTTTCAAATGCCCCTGGTCGGATGAATTGATTGTTAATCAAGTCGACCATCGTGGTGGTGATGTTTTCAAATTCACCACGTTCTTTCTTATAAAGTGAAGTACCTCCATCGATTTTGAACTCTACAGCATCTCGTATTTCGGGATGAATATCACTTAACGTGTAGCAATTTCCTGTGCCTGCTTTATTGGCGCTTGTGACGATTACCAAATGATCTCTCTTGAAAGCATGTTTAGCCAGGCCGACCATAAATTCATCGAGATTCAGGAATAAAGCCAAGGCATCTCCATGCCTTCCGAGAGAAGGCAGATTGGCTATCGCTGGAGCGTTTTCATCCAGTTTTTCAATAATGCCCAAGGGCAGGAAAACCGTTCGAATTTCACT
>JBLHIB010000067.1:0-18777 GCA_047615865.1 Gammaproteobacteria bacterium | reverse complement strand
AGATGAATCGTCACAACCTGGGAAGGCACATGAACCATCATCACATCCTGCTAGAGAATCATAGTTACAAGCAGATGAATCGTCACAACCTGGGAAGGTACATGATCCATTGTCGACAGTAACTGTTGAATCGTAGTTACAAGCTGTTGAAGTTGCGCAGCCTTCAACATCACCGCCACAAGCAGAATCTGCTGGATAATGCATTCCTAGCTGTGAACCATCAACATCATCGCCATTGACGGTATTGCAGTCACCAACATAAAACAATGAGTTTGTACCAACACCACCGTCAAATATTTGAGCGTTGAAATTGTACAAAAGATCATCTGCAATTGGAATACTAACCTGAGCAATAAGCACTCGGTTATTCGGACCAAATCCAAATCCATTGTCGTTACATCCAACGAGATTCGGAGTAAACCATGAACCATCTTGCATAACAAGGTTGGTAGACGATGATACTCCAAATGCATCTGGAATTACAGAGGCTGTTGGGAGTGATGAAATAACTGTAACCGACTGACCGCAGTCAATTGGTGTTAGGTCATCCCAATAATTAGCACCTGCCCATCCAATGGTCAGATAAGAATCGTAGCACAGGGTAGGAACGAACATACAGAACCCAGTGTTAAGAGCATCTCCTGTTGTTGATCCAAACCCATCGTTGTAGATAGAGTTTCCAGAACCTCCAAGAACAAGCTCATCGTCTCCAGCGCCGTATAAGGCAGACAAGAAATCGTCAGCATCTTGCATCTCGGCATAGATCCGGTACGTATTGAAGCCAGGCGCACCTTCGGTCGCGTAGAGCTCATGGGTTATACCCGAGAGCTGACCAAACATTGCACCTATACTTGCAGTACTAAGCAATAGTACTGCTGTTAGGTAGCATAAAAGTTTTCTCATAATTAAGCAATTTGGCTATTAGTAACTGTTTTATTTTGGGTACGCACAATACCCAATTATCAAACAAAAGTATAAATTGTTTCGTAATTATGAAAAGGAAAAGCGAAATACTATCGAGTTTTTTCATTTGTTCGTCGAAATAATCTGGTCATTTATCGAGAAGCATAACCGATCCAAGCACAAAAACCGAGTAATTCCTTACACTTCATGCAGCACTTTAAAATTTCCTGTGTTATTTATTTGAACCTTCGTCAGACTCAAACCAAATTTTTGACGGCCAACTATGGACCAAGTCACATTACCATACCAAGAATTAATCGCACAATGCGAAAAAGGAGATAGCCGAGCGCAAATATCGTTCTATGAACAGCACTATAAGCCCGTGTTCACGACGTGCTTGAGAATTGTAGGAAATAAAGTTGAGGCTGAGGACTTGATGCAAGAAACTTTCATTACAGCCTTCGCAAAACTATCTTCTCTCGGCAACAAAGCCAAAGTTACAGGATGGTTGTGCACGATTGCGAGGAATAAATCCATCAATTACATTCAACGTGAACGTAAAACGTGGGTCGATATAAAGGACCATGATTCACCCGCAATTGATGATGATTACAAGGAGATTGACGTCGCCTATATATATAAAGGTATAAAAGAGCTTCCAGAGGGCTACCGAACGATCATGAATCTGTATTTATTTGAAGGTATGAATCATGAACAAATAGGCACCTCTTTAGGAATATCGGCATCGACCTCGCGATCACAATATGCAAGGGCAAAGCAAAGACTTAGACAAATTATTGAACAGCACTATGACTGATGATTTGAAGAATAAAATAGACGCAGACTTCCACAATATACAGATGGAAGAACCACTAGAAGGGCATCAGGAACGCTTCCGCACGAAGCTTATGGCCCAAAAAGAAGAAAAGAAGCGAGGGCGGATTGTCCCTTTATGGCTGCTTATTACCGCGGCGGCTTGCTTTTGTGGGGCCATGATCACGATTACGTGGACAAGCATCAACGAAGACCGAGAAACATTTGCGCAACAGCGCCAATTATCTGATGTAAGCCCTAAAATGAATCATATAGAATCCTGGTTTACAGCAGAAATCGAAAATCGAAAAAGGGAACTCGATTTAAAAGATCCCATTCTTACTCAAGGACTTGCCGAAATGAACTTGCTTGAAAACGAATACGCTCGACTCTCTCTTAAACTCAACGAGAATTTCGGAAACGAGAAAGTCGTTTCCGCCATGATAAATAATTACAAACTGCGCCTTCAAATACTGGAAGTAGTCAAAAAGCATCTCAACTTTAAGAACAGAACAAAAAACAATCAAAATGATAAAAATGGCTACAATATATAAACCGATCGTACTATTCATAGCTATTGCTATAAGTGCCTTTGCTTATGCCGATACAGAAGTGTATAGCAAGGAATTCAACAAATCTTACAGCGTTAATTCCAACGTAACTTTCGAACTCAACGCATCATTTGCTGAAGCCAAAATTGAAACTTGGGACCTGAATATGATTGAAATCTATGTAAAAGTAGAGGTTGAATCAAAGTCTGAAGAAAAAGCAAATCAAATATTCGACAAAATCGACGTCAAGATAATAGAGTCTTCGAACCAAATCGAATTGAAAACGGATGTCGATGTGAACTCCAATGGCGACGACTGGTCTATCACCATTCTCGTGAAAATGCCAAAAACTGCAGACTTAGATGCAAGCCTTACATTTGGCAGTCTGAAACTCCAAGACATCATGGGTAAATGTCAGATTGACCTCAGTTATGGCGAATTGGAAGCCTCCAGCTTGCTTCATGCTGAAAACGACGTCAAAGTCGCGTTTGGAGATAGTGAAATTGAAAAGCTAGGTGGTGGAGAAATCAAAGTTGAATTCGGAAATCTGGAAATAAACAGAATTACCGGTGATGCAGATTTATCGTGTAACTATGGTGACTTGGAAATAGATCACATCTCAAGCGCGTGTAAAAACCTAAAGATCCAGATCGATTTTGGCTCGGCGAGCATTGAACTTGACGCAGGGGCAAACTATGAGATAGATGCTTACGCTTCATTTGGAGACATAAGCCTTCCTAATGGCGCAAAAACAAGCTCAGAAAAAGAAGATTTCACTTCGAAATCGGTCAAAGCTAGAATTGGATCAGGTAGCTCTCCAGGATTGATCACTGCGCGATGTAGCTTCGGTGATGCCGATATTGACATAGACTAATTCCACGATAAAATTGAAATTAAAGGCCAAACACTCTAGTTTGGCCTTTTTCCTTTCACAGCACCAAAACCCTGATTATCACACCGATCCCCACTTAAAAAAGTCGCAAGAGACACCCTTTCGAAGTTTTTTTCAAAGCATTTCACGAATCACTCGTTCCAATCACGGAAATATTCTTAAATTTGCGCCTCCAATTTGGTGCTATAGCTCAGTTGGTAGAGCAATGGACTGAAAATCCATGTGTCCCTGGTTCAAATCCAGGTAGCACCACCCAGTTAACAAAGCGCATTCTGAAAAGTCTGCGCTTTTTTTATACAATCTTGTCACCTATGCGAACGAATATTCTCTTCCCTTCCGATTTCCAAGATTTTGAGTCTAAGCTGTCTCATTTAGTTGGCGACTATTCACAAATCGTAGTTCTTGCCGATTCGAATACACTGGAACATTGCTGGCCAATAATAGCTGGATTTGATTGTCTGCATAACGTTTACATTCTGGAAGTCCCTCCTGGTGAAGACTCGAAAGATCTTGACATAAGTCATGGCCTGTGGACTGAGCTATTGTCGCAAGGAATGGACCGCTCAAGTTTGCTCATTAATTTAGGTGGCGGAATGGTGACTGATCTTGGAGGATTTGTCGCATCTGTATTCAAAAGGGGGATTGATTTCATTCATATCCCTACCAGCTATTTGGCTATGGTCGACGCCGCAATTGGCGGAAAAACGGGTGTCAACTTCAACAATCTCAAAAATCAAATCGGCACATTTTCTTCTGCAGCTGCAGTGATCATGTGGCCCGCCTTTCTTGAAACATTGCCCGCTCGAGCACTCAGATCCGGATTCGCTGAAACGCTCAAACATGCTTTGATTGCAGACCCAGTTCTATTCTCAAAACTTGAAGGACTAGAAGACCTGAGCACAAATAATATGACAGCCTCCATTGAAGCTAGCACTGCTGTGAAATGTGCCATTACGGACATCGATTTTGAGGAGAAAAGCAATCGAAAGAAACTCAACTTTGGTCATACATTGGGACATGCCATCGAATCTCAAGCATTTGAATCGGGAAATGCACTCATGCATGGTGAGGCCATTGCACTTGGCATGCTCGCCGAGCTCTTTCTATCCAAGAAACTTAACAACCTGAGTGACGAGGATTACCTACGTTCCACTTCAATTATATACAAGCACTTCAGCGACATCGTTCTTGATCAACAAGACTTGGACGCCGTGCTTGAATTTGTGAAGTATGATAAGAAGAACAATGGAGAAGCCACCCAATTCGTTTTGATTTCGGCCATTGGAACAGCTGAAGTTGATGTGGAAATCGGCGTGCCAGATATGCGCGAAGCACTTGCCTACCTAGGCACTCTTAGCGAGTAAGCACGATATAGTCCTTTACTGCAGCCCTTAAAAAAGCCACTTCATCTTCTGGAATGGAATCCAGACCAAGTCTTTGCCCAACGACACGTGCAAGTTCATGCAGTGCTTCTTTGTGAGCATCATTCTTGAATTTCTTGTATCGATCTATGGTGTGCTTTATAAGCAACATGTCCGCCTCTTTGAAACTCTTCACACCCAAGTACGTGGGCTCGTAATCTTCCAAGCGGTTGATTTTTAACAAATCCTCCAGGCTAACCTCCATATTAGGTTTCAGTCGGATTACGGCAGTATTCGAAATAATGCCCCCAAGCCTCTGCCCATTATCTGTTGCTGAAATCAAAATTGCCGAAAGAGACCCAAGCGACATCCAGATATCCACCATTCGAAAAGCCCACCGCAACACAAAATCGAAAGGCTCTACTCGCTTACCGTTAAGTTTGACCACCCTTATCTGCAGGGCTTTTTTACCAATAGTTTGCCCGTCCAGAATCACCTCACTCACGAGTGTGTAAAAGGCAATCATTGGTGTAATAATGATGAATTGCATCAGTTGGGCGGAGTAGGCACCTGGAAGCATATAAGAGAAGGCATACAAAATAGCACCGACCGTTCCCAGCAATACAAAATCTAGGATAAAAGCAAAAATCCGCAGTGAGAGCGGCGCCAACTCATAAGAGATCGTTGCGTTTTGGGTCGTTCGTATTTCGATTGTCCTCATGGATCGTTTATTCTTTTATCTTCGCTTTAGACCTCCTTGAGAGTGACCATATGCGGGAAACAGATTTCATAGATCAAAACAAAGAAAAGTGGCACAAATTTGAAAGTTTACTTGCTCAGGAAAAATCTGATCCGGGAAAGCTAAGCCAAGTTTTTGTAGAAATCACGGATGATCTAAGTTTTTCACGCACTCATTACAGCAACCGTTCAGTAAGGGTTTATCTCAATGGATTTGCTCAGCAAATCTACCAATTGATCTACAAGTCTCGAAAAAGTGATTCGAAAGGATTTTCCCACTTTTGGACCCATAGCATACCCAAGGCTATGTGGCATAGTAGAATTGCCCTGCTCATTTCCTTTTCATTGTTTGCCGGTGCTTTCATCCTAGGATTCCTTTCAGGAATGTATCATCCAGACTATGCCGAAATCATGATGGGTGCCGACTACATCACCATGACCGAGGAGAATATAGCCAAGGAGGACCCCATGGCTGTATACAAGCAGGACCCCATTGACATGTTTCTGATGATTGCCGAAAACAATATTCGTGTCTGTTTTAGGGATTTCATAACTGGCATTCTAGCTGGGGTGGGCACCGTTTTTAGCCTCCTATTGGAAGGCACGAGGATCGGAGCATTCTTTCAATTCTTTCACAAAAACGGTCTGCTCGACCAAGCTTTTTTCACCGTAATGCTCCATGGAACATTGGAACTTTCATTGCTGGTATTGTCAGGATGCGCGGGGCTAACCTTAGCTTCTGGCCTTCTTTTCCCTGGAGTTTTGACACGTTTTCAAGCTTTGATTCTTTCCGCACGACGATCCATGACTATTATGATAGCCGTTGCCATTCTCTTGCTACTCGCCGCATTCATTGAGTCTTTTGCCACAAGGCTCACAGACCTTCCATACATATTACGAGGTGGAATAATTTTCCTGTCTTTTTCATTTATCCTCTTCTACTTCGTGATCTATCCGTGGATACTTCACCGAAAAGGGATTTTAGGCGAACAAGACAAAGAAGAGCTGCGTGCGCCTATCAATAAAGTTTTGCGCTGGAATGAGATCAAATCTTCAACTCAGATTTTCACTGAAGTCTTCGTCCTTTTCGGCCGCAACATCAAGTTAATCGCTAAAATGGCCTTCCTGTTAAGCAGTTTCTTAACTATTGGAATCACTCTTTTACTAGGAGAGGGCTTAGTCGAATTTCTGGGGATTTACGAATGGGATCAGTATGTTTTTCCGGTTGGGATGATCTGGATATGGGACGACGTCAATAATTTCTTTGAATTTAGATCTCATATCGCACTTTTCCCGCTGTATATGGCAGGTCTGTCATCTTTTTTGATTGGACTAAGCTGGGTAACACTCCAATCGACCGACCACGAAGAAAAGCTCACTCTTTTCTTAAAACGACACATTGTCTCAAGTCTTATTACATCGGTCTTACTTTTAGCTCCATTGCTTCTAGGAAATGGATGGAGCATTATATTCTCTGTAGCACTATGGCCTATTTTGCTCTTAGCATATGCTTCAAGTCTTCACCAAAAACAATCGATTTTCAAGTCACTCGCATCTGTTAGCAAACTACTACGCAATCGATTTTGGGCACTTTATAGCTGTACAATAGTCTTACTGGCCATTCCTTGGATGGGAATGTTTCTAGTGAGCAGTTCGCTTTGGGATTACGTTCATTCTTTCATAGAATTGAATATCAGTGCTGAATTATCATGGGCATACCTTGTTCCGGTGATCATTTATTGTTCGGCTGCCCTATTCTGTATGATCTTCCTTTTTAGCCAGTTCGTTATAGGTTCCCATTTGTTTTATGCTTCTGCCAAAGAAGTGCAAACAGCAGAGAGCCTAAAAGAACGGATTTCACATATTGCATTGAGAAAACAAGCCTATGGACTGGATCGGGAAGCTCAATAGAACTCTAGCGGTGATTGTTTTCGGCATCGCAAAATTTGCGCTTGTCGCTCAAGAGGCACTGCCATTTCCAGAAGACAATTGGGACAAAGCTACGGAGGGTTTGGACTATGGTCCGGTTAATGATCCTGAAGTTCGAACCCCTAAAAAGGGAGGGGATTTCTCATTCTCGGAAGGGGATTGGTTGTTGTATCTCATCGCGGCTATTCTGATTGCTCTGATCATATTCCTCACCGTTAAGGTTATGGATAAAAAGCAAGCCTCCGGTAAATCAAAAATTGGTTCGGCGAGGGACTACAGTCATGATCAATTGGAAGAGAATTTAAAAGAGTTGGACTTGGATGATTATTTGCGCAAAGCTCTATCCGACGAAGATTACAGAGCCGCAGTGCGGTTAAATTATCTGATGGTAATTCAACTTCTCGATCAATTGTCATTGATAAAATGGCAACGAGACAAAACCAATCGAGACTATTTAAGAGAATTATCGGCGCACCCGAAAAACCAGCAATTCCAGCGACTAACGAGCAACTACGAATACATTTGGTACGGTGATTTGATTCTTTCGCTGCAAGATTTTCGCTCGATCGAACCGCCTTTTCATGAGTTTATGGATGCCTTAAACTCGCCAGATGAACAGTAATTCGAGGATAATACTACTGGTCGTTGGAGCTTCGCTTTTACTGGCCGTGGCGATGATTTCACGAGAAGATTCGGACCCCTGGATTCTATCATTTGATCCTGCAGATAAATCGGCTTATGGTTCCTCTGTTCTGGCCCAAATGCTGCAAGAAGAGGTTGATTCTATCGGCTTCATGACTATTGAAGATTCGTTGCAAGGTTCCCTTAATTTGAGCGCCATTCCAGAAAATTCCAATTATATTTTCGTTGGAAAAGCATTCTTCGCCGACTCATCCGAAATCGATCACCTCTTGCAATTCGTCAAGGAAGGCGGGCAAGCATATATCATTAGCAATCGGGTACCAAACCAACTGCTAGAATTGTTTCTTGACCCAAATGACGAATTGGTCTACGACGAAGATTTGGCAGATACAGAATACGAATTCACGTACAATTATATTGAGCGAATTAGCACGAATGAAATCAGCGCACACTTGGCTCAAGATTCATCCGACATGGTTTTCGCTCGAGCAGATTTCAAGTACGTGTCAAGCAACAAGTTTCGTTATCACCCGTGGGCATTTTTCGATGCCTCCTTGGCGACAGAGCCTTCAGGCAATAGAACAGGATATTTCGACGAAACATATTTGAATTTTTTCGAGGGTGAACTTGGCAAAGGGCGATTCTCCTTTCACTCCAATCCTGAGTTTTTTGCCAATTACTATTTGTTGGAGCGGGAAAACCAGAATTACCAGCGAGCGATTTTTAAAAATTTAGGTAGTGGAAATATTTATTGGGACGTTGTAAACCACCAATTCCAGAGCTTGGGATCGGACATGCCGGATCAGACTACACCGGGAGCATTGGTATTTATATTGAGTCAGCCCGCATTAAAATACGCGTGGTACCTATTGCTTTTAGGGGCTCTCACTTACCTTTTGTTAGGAGCGCGACGAGCGCAAAGTGCCCTTCGGGTGATTAACCCAAATGAGAACACTTCGATCGAATACAGCACGGCAATAGCGGAGTTGTACTTGCAGAAAAACGATCACCGCAAGATTGGATTGTTGGAAATTGATCTTTTCAAGACCTTTTTACGAGAACGCTATGGGATGTCCATAAACCGAGATAACGAACAAAACGAGAAAACATTAAAACTGCTGGCGCTCAAGTCAAACATTGAATTGGAACACGTAAACTTGCTATTCGCGGCATTCAAGAGTTGTCGTATTGAGTTTAAAGTTAGCGACGAGAATCTAGCCCAGCTTCACCACGACCTCAACCACTTTTATACCCATTGCAAATGAATCAAGAGGAAAACGAATACCCAGAAGAGAATTTGGAACCAAAGGACACTCAGCCTTCGATAAATGACCCAGAGGCGACTCCTTCGCTCGAAGCCAGAGCCGCAAACAGTGAAGAAGCAGCTTCCTGGAAAAAGGCTCAGCATGTCGACGTGCGACCGCTTCAAGATCACGTAGCCAGAATACGAGCAGAGATTGCCAAAGTGGTCGTGGGCCAGGAGAAACTGGTCGATTTACTATTGGCCGGTATGTTTGTTGGCGGGCATTGCTTGGTAGAGGGTTTGCCGGGAATTGCCAAAACACTCACATCCAAATTACTTGCGCAGACGATCTCCGCTTCATACAACAGGATTCAATTCACTCCCGATTTGATGCCTACGGACATAACAGGGACATCTGTCTTCAACGTAAAGGAGGGTGAGTTCTATTTTCGAAAGGGGCCAATTTTCGCGAACATCGTATTGATTGATGAGATCAATCGAGCCCCTGCTAAGACACAGGCTGCCTTGATGGAAGTTATGGAGGAAAAGCAGATTACCTATGATGGGGAAACATACATTCTCACCTACCCATTTTTTGTCATAGCCACGCAGAATCCAGTTGAACAGGAAGGTACTTATAATTTACCGGAGGCTCAACTTGACAGATTTATCTTTAAAATCAACCTTGATTATCCTTCACTTGAGGAAGAGGAGTTAATCTTAGCTCGATTTGAAAATGACTTCGACTCGAATCAGATTAGTCAAGTGAAGCCAGTCATAGACGCCATGGGGATCAAGGAATGTGCGCAAATGATCGAGAAAGTGTTTATCCGACCTGAGTTATTGAAATACATTGCCGCGATTATTCACAACACGCGCCACAATGGAGATTTGTATTTGGGCGCATCGCCTCGGGCAAGTTTATCGATAATGAAAGCTTCAAAGGCAGTTGCTGCAATTGGCGGTCGTGATTTCGTGACACCAGATGACATCAAGACCGTGGCTTACCCCGTATTGAATCACCGCTTGATTATGAGTCATGAGCGTGAGATGGAGGGTACACCGATGAACGACATCATTTCCTCCATTCTAGCTACCATAGAAATTCCGAGATAGGCGTGAAATTGGTCGTCGAAATATTGAAAAGCTTACAGCTTACTCACCGGTTCTATATTCTTTATGGAGCTGGAGTTTTCTTGATGGCCCTTGGATTTCTCTATTCGCCTTCAATTCAAGTCGCGCTGGTTTATATGTTGTTGCTTTTGGCTGCAACAGTTGCCGACAGCCTTTTGCTATTTAATCCTAGCCATTCCATTGAATGCCATCGAGAAACGAGTAAGATCATGTCGCTTGGTGATCAAAACCCAATATCTCTTACTTTGACCAATCGCTTTCCACTAGCCTTGCAATTGGATATTCGAGACGAGCTGCCAGAACAACTTCAAGAGCGAAATTTTCTCATGAAAATCAAACTTAGCCCTGGACAAAAGGAAGTATTGAACTACACCATAAAGCCCCTAAACCGGGGAAAATACACTTTTGAGAAGTGTAACGTGCTAGCCACCAGTATAATTGGACTGGCCAGAAGGAGGCACCGACTATTGACACCTGCGACTGTCCCCGTATTTCCCTCCTTACTTCAAATGCGTGAATTTGATTTAAAGGCATTCGCTCATGTTTCCAATTTTCAAGGCATAAAGAAAGTGAGACGACTGGGACACAGTTATGAATTTGACCAGATAAAATCATACGTGCGCGGTGATGATGTGCGAAGCATTAACTGGAAAGCAACTAGTCGCAGATCCACGATTATGGTGAATCAGTACGAAGATGAACGGGCACAGCAAGTGTATTGCATTATTGACAAAGGGAGGACCATGAAAATGCCCTTTGAAGGTTTGAGTTTACTCGACTACTCTATAAATACGTCACTTGTTATTGGAAATATCGCACTTAAGAAGAACGACAAGGCTGGTTTGGTGACGTTTTGCGATAAACTGGGCACAACAATCAAGGCCGACCGGAGCAATGGACAGCTTAAGAAGATATTGCATGCACTGTACAACGAAAAGGAGCACAAAAAAGAAGCGAACTACGAATTGTTGTATAGTGCGATCAAGAATATGATCCAGCAACGCAGTTTACTTTTCTTATTCCTGAACTTCGAAAGCGAATATTCCTTGGATCGTGTTTTGCCAATTCTAAGGAAAATTGCCAAGCACCATTTACTTGTAGTAGTTGTTTTCAAGAACACTGAATTAGAAGACTTTACTACCAAAGAGGCGTCAAACGTCCGGGATATTTATGTCAAAACAATAAGCCGCAAGCTTGCTCATGACAAGCAAAACATGGTAAGAAAACTTAGAAAGCGGGGGATTCAAACTTTGTATACAGAGCCACAAGACCTTTCGATGAACACGGTAAATAAATACCTAGAATTGAAAAGTCGAGGCTTGATCTAGACCTTTAAAAAGAGCGCCTTTTTTGGCTCAAAATGTGCCCTATTTTATTCTTTCAATAATTGCTTGTGAATTGCATGGTAGAATTGATGGTGCTCTGGCTTGTAATTTGTTACTTTTGCAAGAATGGAATTTTCCGCCATACAAATCGCCGAATTGCTACAGGGCACCGTTGAAGGTGATTCAAGTGCCACTGTAAGCAAATTAGCAAAGATCCAAGAAGGGGACCAAGGATCCTTGACATTCTTGGCCAACCCTCAATACACCTCATTCATCTATACAACTGGAGCGAGTGTGGCTATAGTCGGAGCCGACTTCAAGGCTGACAGACCTTTGCCCTCTGCTTTGACTTTGGTTCGTGTAGCAGATCCTAGGGCTGCCTTTGCTCAACTACTCCATATTTATGGTGAGATGACCAAACCTGCTCCTGGAATCCATCCATCGGCAGTCATCGATGCGAGTGCCGTCATAGGTGCAGAAGTTCACATTGGTCCAAATGCCAGCATAGGCGCACGCAGTGTCTTAGGTGACGGAACGATTGTAAGTGCAGGATGTTCTATTGAAAGAGACGTGTCAATTGGGGAGAATTGTTTATTCCACGCAGGAGTAATGATATTGCATTCTACCATTATTGGGAATAATTGCACAATCCACTCGTCCACTGTATTGGGAAGCGATGGATTTGGCTTTGCACCAACAGATCAAAATAATTACGAGAAAGTCCCTCAGATAGGCAATGTCATTCTTGAGGATTTCGTAGAGATAGGAGCCAACTGTTCAATAGACCGTGCGACATTGGGATCGACTATTATTCGAGCTGGTGTTAAGTTGGACAACTTAATACAAGTAGCACACAACGTCGAGATTGGAGAGAACACTGTAATTGCGGCGCAAACTGGAATTGCAGGCTCAACTAAATTGGGTAAAAACTGCATGATAGGTGGTCAAGTGGGAATTGTAGGCCATATCGAGATTGCTGACGAAGTAAAAATCGCCGCACAATCGGGAATTGGACATTCGATTACAGAAAAAGGATTTATAGTTCAGGGATCACCAGCTTTTGGCATCGGTGATTACAAGAAGTCTTATGTTGGCTTTAGGAATTTACCAAAGCTTATGAAACAGATCTCGGAACTTGAAAATAGAATTAAGAACATTGAAGCAGGCTCTAAAGCCTAAACTCAAATCAGTTGCATGAGTTCAAAACAGCGCACACTCAAAGAATCAGTCACTCTATCTGGAATTGGACTGCACACGGGAGAGTTGGTTAATTTGACTATTCACCCGGCTCCAGCCAATCACGGATATAAATTTCAGAGATCAGACCTCGAGGGCAGCCCTATAGTAGTGGCTGATCCCGACAATGTTATTTCTACTCAGCGAGGCACTACCCTTCAGAAGGGGGCCGCAATTGTTCATACCACCGAACATGTCTTGGCAGCTATCTATGGTTGTAAAGTTGACAATGCGTTGATTGAAGTTGATGGAGTAGAAATTCCGATCATGGACGGAAGTTCGAAGCAATTCGTTCAAGCCCTTCAAGCTGTAGGTTTTGAAGAGCAAGATGCCGATCGTCGGTATTTAGTTCTTGACAACATGGCCTACGAGAACAAAGAAAAGAACGTTGAGATGCTCGCTGTGCCGACCCACGGTGGCGAATTCCGAATCACGGTAATGGTTGATTACAACTCTCCGGTGCTTGGAACCCAGCATGCCAGCATGTACTGTTTGGATGACTTTGCTAAAGAAATTTCTTCTTGTCGAACTTTTGTGTTTTTAAAAGAGCTCGCTCAATTGGCACAAGCCGGCCTCATCAAAGGGGGTGACTTAGACAACGCGATTGTTCTAGTTGAAAGAGAATACGCCGAAGAAGAGATTCAGACAATCCTTGGTCTGCTTGGTAAAGAAGACAAAGGTATTCGGGTAGAGGGCATTGGAGTATTGAACACAGTCAAACTTCAGTTTGAAAACGAACCAGCACGACACAAGCTTCTCGACATCATTGGTGACTTGGCCTTAGTAGGTAGGTTTATTCGAGGACATATATTGGCGGCACGACCTGGGCACTTTGGCAATGTAGAATTTGCGAAGTTACTCAAGCAAAAAATTAAAGATGAGAAGACGGCTCCAGTTCAATTCGATCTATCGAAAGAACCGTTGTATGACGTGAATAAAATCACAGAAATGCTTCCTCATCGCTACCCTTTTCTATTGATCGACAAGATTATGGAGAAGGATAACCACAGTATCGTCGGTGTGAAGAACGTCACAATGAACGAACCATTTTTCCAAGGCCACTTTCCAGGAAATCCGGTAATGCCGGGTGTACTGCAAATAGAGGCCATGGCTCAAGTAGGAGGTATTTTTGCACTGAGTTCGGTCGACGATCCAGAAAATTACAGTACCTACTTCTTAAAAATAGACAAAGTAAAATTCAAGCAGAAGGTTATTCCTGGAGACACTGTTGTTTTCAAACTGAAGCTAGAATCACCCGTTCGCCGAGGCTTAGTGCACATGAGTGGCATAGCTTATGTGAATGGGAAATCTGTGTGTGAAGCAGAAATGATCGCACATGTAGTGAAAGAGAAAGAATCGACCTTGACTCCAGCATAAATATGAAGACCGAAAGTTTAATCCACGCAATGAGTGCAGTCCACCCAGATGCGCAGATCGCCGAAAATGTAGAAATAGGTCCATTTAGTTCAATTTCGGCAGATGTCGTTATTGGTGAAGGCACATGGATTGGTCCAAATGTTACCATTTTGGATGGAGCTCGAATAGGAGCCAACTGCAAAATATTTCCTGGAGCCGTTGTTAGCGCCGAACCTCAAGATTTGAAATTTGACGGTGAAGTCACCACAACTATTATAGGAGACTCGACTACCATTCGCGAGTGTTGCACTATCAATAGAGGAACAACAGACCGAATGACGACAGAGGTGGGGAACAATTGTCTGCTTATGGCATACACCCACATTGCACATGACGTCAAAGTTGGAAACAATTGCATCATTGCGAATAGTGCCAACATTGCAGGTCATGTTACGATAGAAGATTTTGTGATTATTGAAGGTGTTGTTGCAGTTCAACAATTCGTTCATATCGGTCAGCACGCATTTATCGGAGGCGGCTCTCATGTCCGCAAGAATGTCCCCCCATATATCAAAGCTGCACGAGAGCCTTTGTCGTTTATTGGTGTGAATTCAATTGGACTTCGCCGCAGAGGATTTAGCACAAATTCTATTACAGTTATTGAGGATTTGTACCGTGCTATATACGTACACAGCAACAACTTGACCCAAGCTTTGCAAGCCGCTGAGGTTGAATTCCCATCTTCTCCTGAAAAAGAATCGATATTAGAATTTATCCGCTTATCTGATAAAGGCATTATTCGCGGACCGCAGTAATCGTGCGCCTTGAGCTTCAAAATATAGGCAAACGCTTTAACCGCGATTGGATTTTTCGAGGAGTGAATCTTCTCTTAGAGTCAGGTGACAAGATTTGTTTAATCGGTGCTAATGGTTCCGGCAAGTCCACTCTCATGCGCGTCATGTGCGGCTACATGGACACCAATGAAGGTGTACTCTGCATTGCCAATGGTGATACCACAATTTCTTTAGATCAGCTTTACAAGCACATATCCATTGCTGCTCCATATTTGGACCTACCAGAAGACCTGACATTAGAAGAGGCCTTTGCATTTCATCAAAAATTCAAGCCATTTGCGTCTAGCATTGACGTGACCAAGATGGTAGATTTACTACAAATTGATCATCGTAACAAAGCTATCTCGTTGTATTCAAGCGGGATGAAACAACGAGTTAAGTTAGCTTTTGCTATACTATCAGAAGTACCTTTGGTGTTCTTGGACGAGCCTTGCACAAATTTAGATGACCAAGGAATTCAATGGTACCTGGAGCTCATAAACAAGTATGCTTCGGACAAGATCCTAGTGGTATGCTCCAATCGACGGGAAGAAGAAGCTCCATTTGCCGATAGGCTAGTGAATATCCTTGATTACAAAAAGAAGGCTTAGGATTCCTCCTACATAAAGATAGCCTCGATCTCCATAACAATTATTGTGCGGTGCCAGTAAACGATGGCAACAATAAAAACTCGCAACAATGAAAAACAATTATTTAAACGCGTCCATTCTCGGACTAATCTTAGGAGCAGTATTCACTGTAACCTCTTTCAATTTAAAAGCAGAAGGCTGTGTATTCCAACAAGAGTTTGGGCCAGAAAGAACCTTCGTCACTGATGGAACAATAGCACAAAGTTTTGTGAGCTGCGAAACAGGCTCATTAGCTTACGTCTCCGTTTTCATGCAAAGTTTGGAAGAAACGCCATTTGGAACTTATCTAAATGTGTATACCAAGTCAAATCCCGACACGCCAATTCACTCGCAACAAGTGGTGGTTCCAGCATCACAACAGAAGCCTTACGCTAAAATCTGGCTCACACATGACCTTCTTCTTGAAGCTGGCGAAGAATACTCAATTGAAATCGAGGTTCCTTCGAATCGTGATGTAATGTTCTACAATAGCAATCAGAACACATACAACCAAGGTAATCTTGTCCTCAACAAAGAAAATACCAGTGGCGATCTAGCCTTTGAATATGGCATTACAAAAAAGCCGGTGTTCGAAATTACAAATCGCTCGAATCGCAAAGCCACTCATTTGTGGTCTCCAAACATGCCTGAAGACATCGGCTGTGTAACGACACAGCGATACTTCAATAGTGAATTGCAAATGGAATCGAGCATTACGCAGACTTTTGAAGCCTGCAGGACTGGGTTTCTCTCACACTTGTACATCAATGCCACTTTCGGTGACCATATGGATGGAAACTTGACAATACTTCTATATGACGCATCAGGCGATATGATAGCTCACACGGTGTATGATCCAAGTGCAGACTCCGAATCGTTTATCGCTGCTCAATTTGAGAATGTACATGTCGACCAGCACCAAGTTTACACCATAAATATGATCAAGGCTCCTCGTCAAGAACTGACCCTCAATACAGTAGACTCTCCTGGATATTTTATCGGAGAAATGACAGCCAATCACCAGCCTATGGATCAGAACCTGTGCCTGTATGCTGTCATATCCAATGATTTAGAGGAGGACAATGAAGACGAGGGTGAAGATGAAGAAAACAACGAGACATACGCCACAAGCTTGCATGTCGCAGACGCTAAAGATGTAGAAGAACTGAAACACACTGTTTACCCGAATCCATTTGGAAGTAATTTCAAACTTACGGTAGATACGGATTCAGATGAAGCTGCGATTATCTCGGTGTACAATTTTATGGGAACGAAAGTTTACGAAACAGAGGTTGAAAATATCTCAGAAGTAAATGACTTTACGATCCAGCCACAAGGCGAATTGAGCAAAGGTTATTACACCTTACGAATCGAATACGGTGATCACATCGTACTGGATACGGTTATCAAACAATAGAGCTTAACCCCCCCAATATAGTCGAAGAGGCCGTTTCAATCGAAACGGCCTCTTCGCGTTTTATAACAAATGGCTCTAGTCTACCCTATGCATAGGTCGCAGCAGGTCGTTGACTGTTTTTACAGGATTGAAAGTATCTAACGGCACTTCAACGAAGACAGTAATCCAATTGGCCATAGCGCCATTCCAAAGGCCGGGTAATTCTAGAGCTTTTAGGTTTTTTCCATTGCTAGATTTCGAGGATACAAACCCAGTTTCGCGATCGACAAAATCCATCAGGTTATATTTCTCACCTTGGTGATTGACCAGACAGCACACGAGGTCTACCGGATTGAAATGCGTGCTTTTCTTGACAATAGCAGCTTGCTCATTGTTGTCTAAATCTATTTGTGCGCTTTCAACAATCTGGGCATGAACTTGCCCTTTCGTATTCTTCACCCAAAAAGGTCCACCTCCAGGTTCTCCTTCGTTTTTAACCATGCCGCAAACGCGAATTGGACGGTTGAGAAATGACTGCAATTCAGAGTTACTCATTTTTGGCACTCCGTCATATGACAGCAATTCAAGCAGCCAATCAAGCTGAGGACCTTTAGTCAAAGTATCCTCATCAAGCTCAAGAAGTGCATCGTCTCGCACACTCCTAATTTCCAATAAAAAACCACCGAGCACCTCTTTCCAATAACACGAATTTTCAGCTTTGCTTTCGGGTACGACATTGTCAATATTCTTGACAAATACGATTTCAGAATCGAGCATGTTTAAGTTGTGTATCAAGGCTCCATGTCCGCCTGGTCTAAACACTAAAGATCCATCCTCAGCTCTACACAACTGCTGTTCTTCATTGAGAGACAACGTATCTGTAGAGGGGTGCTGTATAGAATACGATAAATCAAAATTATCATCAGGAAACTCCTCTTTTGCCCTAACTTTCAAGAAGTCAGCAATATTGTTCCCGGCCGAATCTGGCACAGTAAAGTGAATTTTAGCGACTTCGCCTTCACCATTTGCGTAAGCTAAACCCTCCATAAGATGTTCTTCAAAAGCAGTCCTTACATCTTTTGAGTACTTGTGAAAAATGACCATTCCCTTAGGACATGAGGCATACCCGAGGCCTTCCTCTCCAAGGATGTAGGTCGCAATAGTCTTCCAATCCTTTAATTTCACGGAGGCAGCAAGTTCAATAGCACTAGATTTCATGGCCAATCTCAGCTCATCAATAAAAGGCATGGAATCAAGTTGATCAAAAAATTCATTGACCAAATTTGACGTCTGTCCTTCAATGACAGCGAAAAGGTGTTTGAACATACGGCTAGCGGCTCCCGAGGCTGGCACAAACTTCACCAAGTCCAATGTCGGAGCGGTGAAATCAAAGAAGTCGGCCAGTGAGTCGGCACGTTCTTCAGAAAGCTGAATAATTCCTTTCTCAGGAGTACAAGCACCTGCGAGATCAACAGGTAAAAAGCCCTCGTTGAGATGTTTTACTTGCCAGTCGGCAGTTTTCGGATCTACGCCTCGGTCTTGGAGCGCTTTAAGATCATCTGGAGTCCATTTCATTGCCTATGCTTTGGAGCTAAAGTAGTAAAACTATAAGGCGAATCTCAAGCTACTCGATAGGATTTTGCACTACTCGTCGTTGCTATCGCAAGGGGCGACAAGGAAGAAGTAAATAGATTACGAGGAAGGAATTAGTGAGGATAGTCCAGGACGGAATTGAGCTTTCCAACTTAGGGCTGACTAAACTCCTATGTGGATGAAAGCATTGCTCTCGCTCCAAT